>JALZBI010000141.1 GCA_030947565.1 Actinomycetota bacterium | reverse complement strand
GTACAGCGGGTGTTGACCCGCGCCGTTGACCTCGATCTTGTCGAACATCGGGAACCCGACCTGAAAGCTGCTTCGACAGAACGAGGCGATCTCGTCGGCACTCCCCGGCTCCTGCCCCCCGAACTGGTTGCAGGGAAAGCCGAGCACGGTGAACCCTTGCGCACCAAACCGCTCCTGCAGGCGCTGCAGACCGGCGTACTGCGGGGTCAGCCCGCACTTCGAGGCGGTGTTGACGATAAGAACGGCGTGGCCGGCGTAGTCGTACAGGTCGGCTGGTCCACCGCCGAGCCGGGTCACGGGGGCGTCGAACAGGCTCACTGTTGGTGCTCCTCGTCGTTCGGCGGGAGGGGCGGAGGTGACGGCAGGGGCGGCAACGGGTCGGCGTCGGCGCGCGGCGGCTGGTCGGTGCCGGGTGTCTCGGGCACCCGTCCCGTGAGCACGTCGTGGTGCCCCGGCCGGGCGTCGTCGGTGAGCGGCGCGTCGGATACGGCGCTGTCGGCGCTGAGCAGGTCGTCGAGCAGCGGCCCCGCGATGCGTCGGAAAGTGCGCCGTGGCCGCAGCCGGTCGAGCACCGCCACCTCCAGCTGGGGGCCGGTGAGTGCCCGGGCCTCGCCGCCGTTCGGATCTGCGGCGAGGGTGTCGACGGCCAGCCGGAGCGCCTGCGAGAGGTCGAGACCCTCGCGCCACCGTTCGCGCAGTGCCGCCTCGGCCTGCACGCTGGCCCCACCCATGACGACGAACCCGTGCTGGTCGGCGACCGATCCGTCGTAGGTGAGACGGAAGATCTGGTCGTGGTCGGGGTCCTGGCCCACCTCGGCCACGACGAGCTCGATCTCGTAGGGCTTGGGCTCCTGGGTGAAGACGGTGCCAAGCGTCTGCGCGTAGGCGTTCGCGAGCCCCCGCGCGCTGACGTCGCTGCGGTCGTAGGAGTAGCCGCGCAGGTCGGCATACCGGATGCCGGCGACGCGAAGGTTCTCGAACTCGTAGTACATGCCGACGGCCGCGAAGGCGATGCGGTCGTAGATCTCCGAGATCTTGCGCAGGCTCTGGGGGTTCTCGGCGACAAAAGCGATGCCCTTGTCGTAGGCGAGGACGACGACGGACCGGCCGCGGGCGATGCCCTTGCGCGCATAGTCCGCCTTGTCCTTCATCAGCTGCTCGGGCGAGACGTAGAACGGCATGCTCATCGCGCACCTCCCGGGTTGCCCTGACGACCGGCGACCACGGCTTCGACGACCCCGGCGAGGACGTCATCGGTGACGAAGCGGACGCCCTCCCGGTCGACGACGGCTAGCGTCGGCCAGATCCGGCGCCCGAGGTCGGGACCACCGGTGGCCGAGTCGTCGTCGGCGGCGTCGTAGAGCGCCTCGACGGCGACCCGGACCGCGGCGCCGACGTCGAGCTCAGGCCGCCACAGCTTCTTCATCGAGCCACGGGCGAACAGCGACCCGGAGCCGATGCTGTGGTGGTCGTGCTCGCGGTAGCAGCCGCCCGTGACGTCGTAGGAGTAGATGCGCCCGGCACCCCCGGGCGCCGCGTCGATGTCGTAGCCCGCGAAGAGGGGGACGACGGCCAGGCCCTGCATGGCGTGCCCGAGGTTGGCGCGGATCATGCTCGCGAGCCGGTTGGCCTTGCCCTCGACGGACATCAGCGTGCCCTCGATCTTCTCGTAGTGCTCGAGCTCGACCTGGTAGAGCCGCACCAGCTCGATGGCGAGCCCCGCCGTGCCCGCGATGCCGACGACGGCGTACTCGTCGGCGGCGAACACCTTCTCCATGTCGCGGTTCGCGATGAGGTTGCCCATCGTCGCCCGGCGGTCGCCGGCCATGACGACCCCACCGGCACACTCCAGCGCCACGATCGTGGTGCCGTGTGGCGCGTCGAGGCTTGCGCCGACGGGAAGGACGCGCCGGCCCGGAAGCAGCTCGGGGGCGACCTGTCCGAGGAACTCACTGAACGACGACGACCCGGGCACCCGGAAGGCGTCGGGCAGCCGTCCGGATGCGTCGAGCTGTGGGCTCACTGGCCGCCCTTCTGCACGAACCCGCGCACGAACTCCTCCGCGTTGGCCTCGAGGACGCCGTCGATCTCGTCGAGCACCGAGTCGATGTCGTCGTCGAGCGCCTCCTTGCGGGCCGCGGCCTCGGGGGCGACGGGTGCGTCGTCGGGTGCCGGTTCGGGCTCCCCCTCGCGGCGCTGCGGGCTGCTCTGCTCCTGACGGGCCATGACCTGTGCCTCCACCTGTATGCCGCGCTGTATACCGAGGTCCTGCCGCCTCGGTCGGACGTCCCCTCAAACCTAACCCGACGCCGGTCCTGATGCGGCGTCCAGCTCGCGCAACAGGGTGGCCACGTCAGGGCTGCGGTCGAGGAGCGCGCCGACCTGCGCCCTGGTGCCCTTCTCGGGTTCAAGCATGGGCACTCGCTGCAGGGCCTGCCGGCCCGGCACGTCGAAGATCACCGAGTCCCACGACGCGGCCGCTATCGCCGTGGGGAATTTGTCCAGGCACTGCCCGCGGAACCAAGCCCGGGTGTCCTCGGGCGGCACGCTGACGGCCTGCTCCACGCCGGCAGGGTCCACGAGGCGGGTCATCCGCCCGCGCTCTTCCAGCCGGTGGAAAAGCCCCTTCTCCGGGCGCACGTCACTCCACTGAATGTCGACGGCGCGCAGCCGGGGATCGCTCCAGTCGAGCCCGTCGCGCTCCCGATAGCCCTCCAGGACCTGCTGCTTGGCAACCCAGTCGAGGTCGGCCGCACACGACGACGGGTCTCGGCCGAGTCGCGTGAGCACGTCGGCCCACAGGTGCATGACCTCGGCCGTGTCGGGGTCCCCGGCCGTGCCGCGGGCGTCGAGGTATGCCGCGACCTGGTCGTGGTACTCCCACATCAGCTCCAGCCCGGTGAGCGTCATGCCGTCGCGCAGCGTGACCTGTGCCCGGAGGGTGGGGTCGTGCGAGACCGCGTGCAGCGTGGCGACCGGCTTGGCGAGCGTCAGGTCCTTGGTCATGGCCCGGTCCTCGATGACGGCGAGGACGAGCGACGTCATCCCGAGCTTGAGCAGGTTGGCCACGTCGCAGTGGTTGGCGTCGCCGATGATGACGTGCAGCCGCCGGTAGAGGTCGGCTACGGCGTGCGGCTCGTCGCGGGTGTTGATGATCGGGCGCTTCAGCGTCGTCTCGAGGCCCACCTCGACCTCGAAGAAGTCGGCGCGCTGGCTCAGCTGGAAACCCGGCGTCTTGGAGTCCTGCCCGATGCCGACCCGTCCGGACCCCGTGATGACCTGACGAACGACGAAGAACGGCACGAGATGGCGCACGATGTCGATGAAGGGAGTCTCGCGGCGCATGAGGTAGTTCTCGTGGGTGCCGTAGGACGCGCCCTTGCCGTCGGTGTTGTTCTTGTAGAGGTTGACCTCCGGCAGCCCTGGCCTACCGGTGAGCCGGCGGACCGCCTCGAGCATGATCAGCTCGCCGGCCCGGTCCCACGTCACCGCGGCGCGCGGGTTGGTGACCTCCGGCGAGCTGTACTCCGGGTGGGCGTGGTCGACGTAGAGGCGCGCTCCGTTGGTGAGCACGACGTTGGCCAGGGTGGGGTCCTCGATGTCCGTCAGCTGCGACGGGTCGGCGAGCGCCCGACTGATCTCGAACCCCCGGGCGTCGCGAAGCGGCGCCTCGTCGGCGTAGTCCCACGAAGCCCGGCCGGAGCGCACGCCGTGCGCACTGGCGTACGCGTTGACGACGTGCCCCGACAGGAGCATAGGGTTCGCGGCGGGGTCGCCGGGCACGGAGATGCCGTACTCCGTCTCGATCCCCATGACCCGGCGAACGCTCATACCGGCAGCCTATGTGGGCGCCCGCGCGCTGCCGTCCACCCCACCGAGCACACTGGCCCGTATGCCTCGCCCTTCGCGGATGTCCCTGCGCACCAAGGTCTTCACGTCCCTCTACGACGCCGTCTCCGGACAGACCGCCGTCGCCGACCTCACGGCGACACAGCGTGAGCGGGCCCGGACCGTCGCCCTGCCGGTGCTGCCCCCCGTCACATGGGTCACCGGCGCCGTTCCCACAGGGGTCACCGTGTGGGACTCCCGGTTCACGGCGCGCGACGGGGCGACCGTCCCGCTGCGGCTCTACCGACCGCCGGCCGGCGGGCCCGGCAGGGCCGGCGGGGCCGCGGGCCTGCTCCCCGTGGTCGTCTACCTCCACGGCGGCGGCTGGGTGCTCGGCAGCACCCGCGGCTACGACGCGCTCTGCGGGTTCGTTGCGGACGCCGTCGGCGCGGTCGTGGTGAGCGTCGACTACCGACTCGCCCCTGAACATCCGGCGCCCCAGGGGGTGCACGACTGCGTCGACGGCGTGCGCTGGGTGGGTGAGCACGCGGCCGAGGTCGGTGGCGACGGCGCCCGGATCGCGGTCGGCGGCGACAGCGCGGGCGGCAACCTCGCGGCCGTGGTCTGCCTCGTCGCGCGAGACGAGGGCGGCCCCGTGATCGCTCACCAGGCGCTGCTCTACCCGGGCCTCGACGCGACGATGAGCTACCCCTCCATCGCCGAGAACGCCGATGGGCCCATCCTCACCCGCGGCGACATCGACGGCTTCCTCGGCCACTACCTCGGCGGCACCGGCCTCGACCTCAAGGACCCCCTGGTCTCGCCGTTATGGGCCGATGACCTCACGAACCTGCCGCCGGCCCTCGTGCAGACCGCGGACCTCGACCCACTCCGGGACGAGGGACAGGCGTACGCCGCTCGTCTCCTCGAAGCGGGCGTCCCCGTGCGAGCCACGAACTACGCGGGCGCACCCCACGGGTTCATGAGCATGCCGGGGATCGTCCCCTCCGCCGGCCAGGCCCGGTTCGAGCTGGCGGTCGAGCTGCGGGCCCACCTCCACGCGTAGCCGGACGAACTGACGGCGGCCCGCACCGACCAGCCGGCGGTCCGTGCGGTTACAGTGAACGAAGGATCCGCCGCCGCCCTCGGAAGGCCGCCCGTGAACGACGTCGTGGTGTTCTCCGGACACGCCCATCAGGCCCTCGCCGACCGCATCTGCGGGCACCTCGGGGTGCGTCGCTCCCCCGTCGAGATCAAACGGTTCAGCAACGACTGCCTGCAGGTGCAGCTGCTGGAGAACTGCCGTCAGCAGGACGTCTACATCATCCAGCCGCTGGTGCCGCCCACCCAGGAGCACCTCATGGAGCTGCTCCTCATGTGCGACGCGGCGCGGGGGGCGTCGGCCCGCCAGACCACCGTGGTCATGCCGCACTATGCCTACGCCCGGTCCGACAAGAAGGACGCGTCGCGGATCTCCCTCGGTGGCCGCCTGGTGGCCGACATGCTCGTCACGGCCGGCGCCGACCGGGTGCTCACGATGGCGTTGCATGCGCCACAGGTGCACGGTTTCTTCTCGGTGCCGGTCGACCACCTCACGGCCATCGGCGTGCTCGCCGACCACTACCGAGACCGCGACCTCACCGACACCGTCGTCGTCTCCCCCGACCTCGGCAACGCCAAGACGGCAACGCTCTTCGCTCGGCTGCTCGGCCTGCCGGTGGCCGCCGGCAGCAAGCAGCGTCTCTCCGACGACCAGGTCGTCATCGACGCCATCGTCGGTGACGTGGCCGGCAAGCGCGCCATCGTGCTCGACGACGAGATCGCCACCGGCGGGTCGATCGTCGAGCTGCTCGACCGCCTCAAGGACGTGGGCTGCACCGAGGCGTCGGTGACGTGCACGCACGGGCTCTTCGCCGGGAAGGCGGTCGAGCGGCTCAGCACGCATCCGATGATCAGCGAGGTCGTGACGACCGACACCGTTCCTCGGCCCGAGGGCTGGCCCGACCTTCAGGTGCGGTCGGTCGCCGGGCTCTTCGCCGAGGCCATCTCACGCATCCACTACGGCCGGTCGGTGTCCTCGCTGTTCGAAGGCGTCGACCCGACGCACGCACCCCCCCAGCCACGGCTGCCGTTCTGAACCGGGCTGGTATGCCGCGCTGGGCCGCTGCGGGCCTCGACGCCGCGCTGGTGCTGGTGTTCGCAGCGGTGGGGCGGGCCAGCCATGGGGGGCACCTCCCGCTTGCGGGGGACGAGGGTCGCCCGGTTCTCGGGGTGCTCTCCACCGCGTGGCCCTTCCTCGTCGGGGCGGCCGTCGGCTGGGCGCTGGTGTGGGTGCGGTCCCACCGGTGGCCGACGTCGGTCGGCCCGGGCATACCGGTCGTCGCGTGCGCGGTTGTCGTGGGAATGCTGCTGCGGGCCGTGACGGGCGCGGGGACGGCGCTGCCTTTCATCCTCGTGGCCACGGTCGTGCTGGCCGTGCTGCTGCTCGGCTGGCGGGCCGTCGCCGCGCGGCTGTCGACGCGCTGAGCGACGAGGCCCCTCCCCCCCATCCTTC
>JALZBI010000490.1 GCA_030947565.1 Actinomycetota bacterium | reverse complement strand
CACGCCGGGCGTGGCCTACACGACCCGAACACGACCTTGACCTCGTCGACACGCCCGGGTCGTAGAGTTCCGCACGTGGCGTCCGACCCTCGCTCGGCGCTCGTCATGGTCGTCGAGGACGACCCCGCGATCGCGCAGATGATCAGCCTGCAGCTCGAGCTCTCCGGTTACCGCACGCACGTCGAGCGGGACGGTCTGGCCGCCCTGGAGGCGATCCGTCGCGACCGGCCCGACGTCGTCCTGCTCGACATCGGGCTACCCGGCCTCGACGGCATCCAGGTCTGCCGGCGGCTGCGGGGCGAGGACGACTGGACCCCGATCCTCTTCGTCACTGCCCGGGACGACGAGGTCGACCGCGTCGTCGGGCTCGAACTCGGCGCCGACGACTACGTGACGAAGCCGTTCTCCCCCCGTGAGGTCATCGCCCGCATCCGTGGCGTGCTGCGGCGGACGGCCCCGCGCCCTGAGGCGGCTCGCCCCGAGCTCGTGTGCGGGGCGGTGCGACTGCTGCCCGACGAGCGCCGCGCATACGCCGGGGAGGCTGAGATCGTCCTGACCGCAACGGAGTTCGACCTACTGGCCCACCTCATGGCGTCCCCTGGCCGCGTCTACACCCGAGACCAGCTCATGCGGCAGGTGTGGGGCTACGACACCGCGGCGGGCCAACGCACCGTCGACGTCCACGTCGCGCAGGTGCGCTCCAAGCTCGGCGAGCACGACGTCATCCGCACCGTGCGCGGGGTCGGGTATGCCGCGCAGCAGCCGGCCCGCGCGGGCGGCGCGCCACTGCGGTGAGAAGCCGGCTGCGCCCTACCCTGGCCACCCGCATCGGCCTGCTGGCCGTGTGCGTCGCCCTGCTGACCTCGATCGCCGGGGGCGTCATCAGCGTCAACCTCCTCCAACGGGCGAGCGAGCAGACGGCGCGCTCGGCCCTGGTGGCCCTGGCCGACCAGGCCCAGGCGACGGCCCAGGGCGGCGTCAGTGCGGAGGCGGCGCAGGCGCGGGCCAGGAAGGCGCTGCAGTCGATCAGCGTGCAGATCGGTGTCCTCCGCACCCGCCCCGACGGCTCCCCCGCGGTGACCGGTGACGCACTGGCCACCCGCTCCCTCACCCCCGAACAGGTCCAGCGGGTCGCCGCCGGCGAGAGTCTCTCCCTCCGCCTGCCGCGTGACGACGGGGTCCTGCTGGTCGAGGCGCGCCCGACACCCGCCGGAGGCCTCGTCCTGGCCCAGCGCCGCGGAGACGCGGTCGCGCTGGGCGGCCAGGCCCTGCGCGAGCTCACCATCCTGCTCGTCATCACCGGCCTCGTCGCAGCCGCGTCGGGGCTGTTGGTGGCCTGGCGCCTGGCCCGGCCCCTGAAGCGCACGGCCGCCGCGGCCACCGCCCTCGCCCAGGGGTCACGGGACGTCGCGCTCCCCGAGACCGGACCGCGTGAGGTCGCCGACGTGGCCGCGTCGGTGAACCGGCTGGCGGGAGCGCTGTCCCACTCCGAGGCGCGCCAGCGCGAGTTCCTGCTGTCGGTGTCGCACGACCTCCGCACGCCCCTGACGGCGATCACGGGGTATGCGGAGTCGCTGGCCGACGGCGTCGTGCCGCCGGACCGGCTGGCCTCGGTGGGCACCGTCATCGGCGCCGAGGCGCGGCGGCTGGAGCGCCTTGTCGCCGACCTGCTCGACCTGGCCCGCCTCGACGCTCACGAGATGCGGATGGTGCCGGCGCCGGTGGACCTGCGCGGCGTCGTCGACGGGGCGGCCGGCACCTGGGAGCACCGGTGCGCACAGGTGGGCGTCGCGTTCCGGACCGAGGCGACCGACGTCCCGGTCGTCGTCTTCGCCGACGCCCAGCGGCTGCGGCAGGCGCTCGACGGGCTCCTGGAGAACGCCCTGCGCGTCACCCCTCAGGGAGCCCCCATGGTCGTCGCCACGCGTGTCGACCCGCCGGGCGTCGCCGTGCTCGAGGTGCGGGACGGCGGTCCAGGGCTCACCGACGACGACCTGCCGGTGGCCTTCGAGCGGTCGGCGCTCTACGAGCGCTACCGCGGCGTCCGGCAGGTCGGCACGGGGCTCGGCCTGGCGATCGTGCACCGCATCGTGCAGCGGCTGGGGGGCAGCGTGGAGGCCGGTCACGCCGCCGAGGGTGGGGCCCGGTTCACGATCCGGATGCCGCTGCTGACCCCCGAGCCCGGTGCG
>JALZBI010000489.1 GCA_030947565.1 Actinomycetota bacterium | reverse complement strand
GCGCTCCTCATGTCGGGCGCGCCGGGAGGTCGGCTGGCTGACTCCCGGGCTGCAGATGAAGACGTCGACCCGGTTCGGGTCCGGCGGCAAGGGCGGGTTCATGAACAGCGTCAAGCGGGTGCTCGGGGGCGGTCAGCTGTTCCCCACGGAGTACAGCGCGCCCGCCGGGGGCTTCGTGGTGTTCACCGCGCGGCTGCCCGGGGTCATCCGCGAGCTGCAGATCGACGACGCCGACCACGTCATGGTGCAGTCAGAGGCCTACATATGCAGCACCCCTGACGTGGAGATCTCGGTCGGTCTCCAGAAGAAGCTGGGCGCCGGCATCTTCGGCGGGGCCGGGCTGGTCTTCCAGAAGCTGTCCGGCAACGGCAGCGCTTGGGTGCAGCTGTCCGGTGAGATCGTCGAGTACGACCTGGTGGCCGGCCAGTCCATGCTCATCCACCCGGGCCACCTTGCGCTCTACCGGGCCGAGATGGCCTTGGATTCGCGACGATCAAGGGGGTCAAGAACACGCTGTTCGGCGACTCGCTGATGCTGGCTCTGATCCACGGGCCCGGCCACGTCTGGCTCCAGTCGATGACGCCGGCCAAGCTCGCCCAGGCCATCGAGCCGTACCTGCCCGACAAGACCGCCGTCTCCAGCAGCAGCTCCTGACCGCTGGAGCCCTAGCCGACCAGCCGGTGTCCATCGGAGCCGGGTGCTCAGCTGGTGATGTCCTTGCCGCCGAAGCGTGCCCAGGCGAGCAGCCAGAACACCACGGCATACGCCAGGTCGACCCCCAGGCCCTGAACGACGTTGTCCCAGAACGGTGGGTCGCGCAGCAGGTCGGCGAACGACAGCCACTTGTCGACGATGAGCCACGGGTGCAGCCACTCCAGCTGTGGCACCCCGTCGAGGATCCACGACAGGATCGTGAAGATCGTCAGGGTGATGGTCGCCGCGATGGGTTGTTCGGTGAGCGTCGAGATGAACAGCCCCACGGCACCGAGGCCCGCGATACCGGCGCTGAGGTAGAGCACGACAAGCAGGAGTCTCCCCGCCGCAGCGGGGAACTGGAGCTGGGAGCCCGAGAGTGTCGTGAGCGGACCGGCGCCGAACAGGGCGACGCCGACCACTGCGCCGGCGGCCGCGACCGTCGCGACGCCCCAGAGCGCCCCGATGCACAGCGACGCATACTTGACCAGCAGCAGGCGGGTGCGGCTGACGGGCACGGTGAGCAGGTAGCGCAGCGTACCCAGGTTGGCCTCCCCAGCGACGGCGTCGCCCGCGAGCATGGCGATGGCGAGCGGGAGGAACAGGCCCATCTCGACGGTGAGCGCGGCGAGCGGCACGAAGAGGCCGTTCGACGTGACCGAGCTGAGGAAGTCAGGACCGCCGCGGGCGGCCCGGCTCGACACCTTGACCGAGATGGCGAGCACCACCGGCACGAGGGCGAGCACGAGCAGGCCCATCTGGTTGCGCCGACGACCGGCGATGAGCCCGACCTCGGAGCGGAGCAGGCGGGTGGAGACCCGGCGGCGGGATGCGACCGGGCGGTCGGGCGCCTCGCGGACCCCTTCAGCCGCTGACATCGAAGCCCTCCCCGGTGAGGTCGACGAACAGGTCCTCGAGGCTGGGCGTGGTCACGGCAAAGCCGCCGACGCCGACCCCGGCGTGCACAAGAGCGGCGACGACCGCCTCCGGGTCGATGGTGCCCGGAGAACCGGGTGAGCCGTGCACCTCGGCCGGGCCGGCTGCGACGTCGGTCAACCCGAGCCGGGTGAGCACCGCCGCCGCCTCGGCCGGCTGGCTGGTCTGCACCCGCACCGTCGGGGCGCCGGAGCCCCGCAGCTCGGCGGTGGTGCCCTGGGCGACCAGGCGACCGTCGCTCATGACGCCGAGGTGGGTGCAGATCTGCTCGACCTCAGAGAGCAGGTGGCTCGAGACGAGCACGGTGGCACCGTCATGCGCGAGCGACTCGATGAGGTGACGCACCTCGCGGGTGCCCTGCGGGTCGAGGCCGTTGGTCGGCTCGTCGAGGACGAGCAGCTCGCGCGGGGTCAGCAGCGCCGCGGCGATGGCCAGCCGCTGCCGCATTCCGAGCGAGTACGCGCGGTAGCGCTTGGTCGCGGCCGCCAGCAGGCCCACCCGGTCGAGCGCGGCGTCGATGCGGTGGCCGGCGGTGCGGGGGTCGGCCCAGCGGTCGGCAG
>JALZBI010000140.1 GCA_030947565.1 Actinomycetota bacterium | reverse complement strand
CCTTCTCGTCGATGCTTTGCGCACGTATGCGGAGGGGCCGGCAGCGACGGCGCGGGTGGAGTTTCCCACGGGATCGGGTCAGCGGCTAGGGGTGGGCGAGATCGCGGACCGCCTGCAGGACCGGATCCTCGGCCTGTTCCGGCCAGGACCCGACGGACGCCGGCCGAGCGACCCCCGTGACCTCAAGGGCGGTCCGCTGTGGACGCAGCATCCCACCTTCAGCGAGTACTTCCACGGTGACACGGGCGCGGGGCTCGGCGCTTCGCACCAGACGGGGTGGACGGCCCTGGTCGCCCACCTGGTCTGTCGTCAGGCGGTCGAGGAGACCGACCGCGGCTGATGCCGCCAGGCGTACGAGCAGAAGGTCGTGACGGCACACAGGTAGAGCACGCCGAGGAAAAGGTGCGGCCCGACCACGCGCAGGCTGCCCAAGAGGGCTTGGAGGACGCCGACGACGAACAGGCTCGCCGCAAAGGCCATCGGCCAGTTCGGGCCGCCACGGCGGCGGTACAGCACCCCGACGACCACGCAGACCGCGGCAAGAGCGATGACCACCCAGGCGTTGGCGTTGTGCAGGGTCTCGAGGAGCTCGCTCTTGGGTCGGGCGATGAGCGACGCGCCCAGCCCAGAACCGAGGCCGGCCTGGCCGATCGCGTCGGCGAGCAGGACGGTGGAGAGGACCCGCAGGAGGAACGCCACGTCGGGGATTCTAGGCGGGTGGTCCGGGGTGGGTCGGACCGCCCGGCAGGATGACGGCGTGGACATCCTCCCTGCCGGCGCGCTCGAGCAGGTCACCGGCCCCCTGCGCCTTCGCCGCCCTCGCGCCGACGACCTGGCGGAGTACACGCTTCTGCACACCGACCTGCGCACCTACGCCCACGCGCCGGAGGCGATGCCGGACGCCCTGACCTGTCGCATCCGGCTTGACGCCGACCTCGAGCACTGGAGGGACCACGGGTTCGGCTACCTCGCGGTCGAGGAGTCCCCCTCCGGTCGGCTGGCCGGCTGGGGGGGTCTGCGGTCCTACCCTCACCAACCGGACCTCAACCTCTACTACCGGCTGAGCCCGGAACTGCTCGGCCGGGGGTATGGGCGGTTGCTCGCCCGCGCCCTCACGGTGAGCGCCGCCGAGTGGCTGCCCGACCGGGCCGTGCGGGCCTCCGTGCGCCGGTCCAACCCGCTCTCGCTGCACACGTCGCTGTCGGCCGGGCTAGTGCGCATCGGGATCGACGAGCGCCCCGACAACCCGCCGGGGGCCGTGTCCGACCTGCTCGAGCTGCCGCGCACCACTGCCGTGCGCGAGGTCGACGAGGACCTGCGCGCCACGCTGCTCGACCTGTGGGTCCGAGTCAACGACGCCGGCGGGTCGGTGGGGTTCCCGCCGGGCGCATCCCGCAGCGACGTCGAACCTGTGCTCGGCGAGCACCTGGCCGAAACGCGGGACGGCCGCGCCGTCCTCGGGGTCCTGCGCGAGCCGGACGGCACGGTCGCCGGGTTCGCCTGGTGGCGGCGCAGATCGGAGCCGTTGTACGCCCACATCGCCACCCTGTGGCGGCTCCAGGTCGACCCCGAGCGACGGGGTCGCAACCTCGGCCGGCTGCTCCTCGGCGGGATGCATGCGCTCGCCCGCACCATGCCCGGCGTCGAGCTTCTGCGGCTCGACTACCGCAGCGGCGCCGGCCTCGGCGACTTCTACACACGGGCCGGTTGGGTCGAGACCGGCCGCCAGCCGTCCGGGCTCCGGCTCGGGCCCGGCGCCTACCGGGACGACGTCGCGATGATGCGCCGGGTCGACGGTGACCCGCTTGTCGGCGACGGGCAGACCTGACGCCGGGTGGGTTTCACGGGCCAGGTCGTCA
This sequence comes from Actinomycetota bacterium, assembly GCA_030947565.1. GTDB lineage: Bacteria > Actinomycetota > Actinomycetes > Actinomycetales > Dermatophilaceae > Lapillicoccus. Next base: position 4,541 of record JALZBI010000140.1, on the reverse strand, counting down.
GCCGACATACGAGTTCGGCACTTTCACCGACCGGTTCGACCGGCTCGACGAGCCACTGTCGATCATCGAGCCGATGTTGCGGGGGTAACGGCCGACCGTGAACGGCCAGTGGTACCAGACGGAATCGGCGATGAACGAGCCAGGGATCCGAGACGACCTGCCCCATCTCATCGGGGGCAGCGGCGAGAAGAAGACCTTCGGGCTGGCGGCGCGCTACGCCAGCCACCTCAACATCATCTGCGACCCGGCGGAGCGGGGCCATGATGTCGCGGATGTTCGCTGGGCCGCCGGACGAGGTCGCCGCCGACGTCAAGCGACGCGTCCTCGATGCCGGGGTCGACGGCGTCATCATCACCATGCCCGCCGACGGTCACGTGCCCGGCCAGGTCCAGCCGGCCGTCGAGGCGCTGAGCGCCCTGGTCTCCTAGCGACGCCCCGCCACCACGAACCGACGAGGGTGTGGACGGTCGCGGACGAGTCCGCGCCGCGGCATACCCTTGACCGGTGCCAGCCGACCTCGACGCCCTGCTCCAGGCGGCGGTGGCAGGGGTCGGCGGCAGCGACCGCCCGGGCCAGGTCGAGATGGCCCACGCTGTCGAGCACGCGATCGAGTGCGACGAGCACCTGCTCGTGCAGGCCGGCACCGGCACTGGCAAGTCACTGGCGTACCTCGTGCCGGCGGTGCAGCACGCGATGGCCAGCCGCAAGCCCGCGGTCATCGCCACCGCGACCCTGGCCCTGCAGGCGCAGATCATCGACCGGGACATGCCCCGTGTCGCCGCCGCGCTGGCGCCGCTGGTCGGTCGACGCCCCACCTACGCACTGGTCAAGGGCCGACGCAACTACGTGTGCGTGCACAAGCTCGAGGGCGGGTTCCCTGAGGAGGAGGGACTGCTCAGCGTCAGCCAGGTCGACCGGAGCGCCTCTCGGCTCGGCGACGAGGTCGTCCGGCTCCGCGAGTGGGCGGGGGAGACCCGGTCCGGTGACCGCGACGAGCTGGTCCCCGGCGTGAGCGACCGCGCGTGGCGGCAGGTGTCGGTGTCGGCGCACGAGTGTCTGGGGCAGAAGTGCCCGTTGCTGGCCGAGTGCTTCGTCGAGCAGTCGCGGGACGCCGCGCGAGACGTGGACGTCATCGTGACGAACCACTCGTTCATGGCCATCGACGCCTTCGAGGGCCGCCAGATGCTGCCCGAGCACGACCTGCTCGTCGTCGACGAGGCGCACGAGCTGGTCGACCGGGTCACGGCCACCATCACCGACGAGCTGTCGCAGGGCATGGTGTCCGGCGCCGCCCGGCGCGCAGCCCGGCTCGCCGACGGCACGGACGAGGTCGAGGACGCTGCGGTGCTTCTCGGCGGGGTGCTCGAGGAGCTGCCCGAGGGCCGGATGGCGGGGCTCTCCGACGGGTTGGTCCTCGCCCTGAGCCGGGTCCGGGACACGACGCGGTCGGTGCAGTCGGAGCTGAAGCCACCGCCGGGAGAGCAGCCCGACGGGTCGCGGCAGGTGGCGCGGGCGGCGATCGACGAGATGTACGAGAACAGTGCCCGCATCCTCGAAGGCCGCGACCTCGATGTCGTCTGGCTCAGCAAGGACCCACGGCGCGGGCCCGTGCTGCGCGTCGCGCCGATGAGCGTGGCGATGTTGGTGCGGGACAAGGTGTTCGGCGACCGGACAGTCATTCTCACGAGCGCCACCCTCGAGCTCGGCGGCAGCTTCGACGCGGTCGCCGGCACCATCGGCCTCCGGGGGGAGGGTGCGCCGGACTGGCGCGGCCTCGACGTCGGCAGCCCGTTCGACTACCAGCGCCAGGCCATCGTCTACGTTGCCAAGGACCTCCCGGCGCCCGGCCGAGACGGCACGTCGCCACGGGTCCTTGACGAGATCGAGGCCCTCGTCCGGGCCGCCGGCGGGAGGACGCTCGGCCTGTTCTCCTCGACGCGGGCCGCCCAGAACGCCGCAGAGCAGCTGCGCGCCCGCTTCGCCACGGATGGCACCGACATCGACATCCTGTGCCAGGGAGAGGACCAGATCGCCACGCTGGTGCGCCAGTTCGCGCGCGAGCCGATGACCTGCCTGTTCGGCACCCTCACCCTCTGGCAGGGCGTCGACGTGCCCGGCTCGTCGTGCCAGCTGGTCGTCATCGACCGGATCCCGTTCCCGCGCCCCGACGACCCGCTCGCCTCGGCCCGCGCGGAGGCCATCGCCCGGATGGGCGGCAACGGGTTCATGGCCGTCTCCGCCACCCATGCGGCGCTGCGGCTGGCCCAGGGCTCCGGCCGGCTGGTCCGGCGTTCCGACGATCGCGGGGTGGTGGCCATCCTCGACTCACGCATGGTGTCGGCCCGGTACGCCGGTTTCCTGCAGCGCTCGTTGCCGCCGTTCTGGCGGACCACCGACCGTGACCTCGTCGTGGCCGCCCTGCGCCGGCTCGACGAGGTCGCCCCACCGCCCTTGGCGGTCGCCGACCCCGCCCTGCGCGGCCTCGTCGGTGCGGTGGACGGGACCGCGGACGGTGGGGTCATCCAGGAGGCGGAGGCGGCATCGACCGACCCCGGCGTCGACCACCGACCGGTCGCCGGCCCGCCGCCCACGCCCGTGTCGACCCGCTCGGCGGTCACGATCGGGCACGCCTGGACCGGCGACCAGGACGCCGAGCTGAGGGACGCTGTGGAAGCGGGCATCGACATGGACGACCTCATCGACCATCTCGAGCTGCCCCTGGACGTCGTCCGGGCCCGGCTCGACCAGCTGGGTCTCGAGCTGAACGACAGCCCGCGCCTGCTATGACCGACCGCCCTGTGCGCGGAGGGCCCCACCGCGATCACGCTTCCTCCTCTGTCGTCACCTCCGGTCGCTAGGGTCGAGCTCAGGGGTCGAGTCCTCGGAGCCGGATGGTGCGGCGCGCACAGGCACAGACGACACAGAAGCGGTGGTATGGCCGACCACGACAGCGCCCGGATGCGTGCGCCGCTGCTAGAGCGGGAGAGCGAGCTCGCCCTGCTGCACCGTCTGCAGCGCGCCGCCGGTGGCGCTGACGGCCGGGTCGTCGTGGTCGAGGGCCGCGCTGGGATGGGCAAGAGCTCGCTGCTCGCGGCGGCTCGACTCCGGGCCGAGGACGCCGGCTTCCTCGTCCTCTCGGCCCGGGGCAGCGACCTCGAGAGCACGTATGCGTTCGGTGTCGTCCGCCAGCTCTTCGAGACCCGGCTCGCCGCGTCGCCGACGTGGCTCCAAGGGTCGGCGGCCTCAGCACTCTCGGCCTTCGGCACCGGCACGGAGGTGGCCGGCCCGGGCTCGTTCGACGACGTCTCGCTGGCCGTCCTTCACGGGCTCTACTGGCTCACCGTCAACGCCTGCAGCGATCGTCCGGTCGCGCTCCTCGTCGACGACGCGCAGTGGTCCGACCTGCCGAGCCTGCGGTTCCTGGCCTACCTCGCGGCCCGGGTCGAGCGGATGCGCCTGCTCGTCCTCGTCGGGGTCCGCACCGGCGACCGGGTCGCGGCGTCGGTCCTGGTGAGCGCGATCTCGCAGGAGCCCTCGACGGTGACGGTGGAGCTCCAGCCGTTGACGGCTGACGGGGTGTCGACGGTGCTCGAGACCCGGCTCGGTGCTGAGCCGGACCGCGCCTTCGCCGCAGCCTGCCACCAGGCGACCGACGGCAACCCACTCCTGCTCAACGAGCTGGTCCGGACCATGCGCACGGAGGGCATCCGGCCCGACACCGCCCCCATCGGCGTCGTCGCCGACCTCAGCCCCCGGGCGGTGTCGCGGACGGTGCTCATGCGGCTTGCCCGCCTCGACGCGGAGGCGGTGGAGCTCGCCCGGGCCGTCGCCGTGCTGGGGGAGGGCGGCGACCTGCTCATCCTCTCGGGGCTCACCGGGATGAGTGCGCCAGCCATCGAACGGACCGCCCGGACGCTGACCGGCTGGGAGATCCTGCGGCCCGCCCCGCCCCTGGGCTTCGTCCACGCGATGGTGCGGGAGGCGGTCTACCACGATCTCTCGCCGCTGGAACGTGAGTCCCGGCACGCTCTGGCGGCCCGGCTGCTCCTCGATGCGGGCCGACCGGCCGAGGAGGTGGCGGCACACGCCCTCGTCCTGCCACCGGCCGGACAGGACTGGGTGGTGCGAGCGCTCGCCGAGAGCGCTCGGGTGGCGATGCGTCGCGGCGCGCCCGACATCGCTGTCGCCTATCTGCGCCGGGCCGTTGTCGAGCCGCCACCCGCGGACGAAGCCCTGCGGCTGGTCGGTGACCTGGGGTTGGCGGAGTCGCTGGCGAACCAGCCTCAGGCCGCCGCGCCCAACCTGGCGGCGGCCTACCGAGCCGCGAGCGACCCCCCCACCCGTGCTCACCTCGCCGAGGTTCTGGCGCGCATGCTGATCTTCACCAACCCCCCTCAGGACGCCGTGGACGTAGCCCGCGGGGCCGGCGCCGACCTGCCGAGCGGGATGCAGGACGAGCGCGACGCGCTGACGGCGATCGACCTGTATGCGGTCAGCTTCGGCGCCGTGGACGACGGCGTGGCCCTCGAGGCGGCATACGG
>JALZBI010000139.1 GCA_030947565.1 Actinomycetota bacterium | reverse complement strand
ACCCCAGAGTCCGCACCGTGCGCTGCGCTCCTATTAGGTGAACAGCGCGCCCGCCCCCCGTGCGGGTGGGCCGCTTCCGGGGTCAGCCCACCGGGGCCCGTCCGTGCAGGTTTGCTCCCCCTTCTGGGGGACCCAGCCTTCACGGGTCGGCGCCGTGTGGGGGGTCGACGGTCGCCGCGACGCCGTCAAGACGCCTCGCGGATCTCCGTCGCCCGCCACGGAGACGTGCACGCAAGGCGTCGTGGAACCGTCTCGTAGCCCGCCACGGAGACGTGCACGCAAGGCGTTGTGGAACCGTCTCGTAGCCCGCTACGGAGACGCTCAGCCAAGGCGTCGTGGAACTCTCCTTACAGACGACCCGGGCCCCACCCGGAGACCGGACACCGACCAGGAGGATGGGACCCACCCGTGAGAACGACGACCACCGGGGCCGCCTGGGCCCTGACCGCCGGCGCGTTGGGGCTGGCCGAACCTCGGCCGCCAGGGCCGAGCCGAGCGCAAGCGGCACCCATGGCCGCAGCGACCTCGCCCGCCAGCGCAGCGACATCCGCGCCTCCACCGAAGGGGGGGAACCACGGCTACCACGTCGACGCCAAGACCATCACGGACCCCGTCGACGGGCAACAACATCTCGGTCACGGGGAGCGGATGGGTGACCACGGCCGACGGCTACCCCCAGATGGTGAACGCCTTCACCCAAGACCGGTTCCAGCGCTTCCTCATCAAGCTGTCAGACCTCAAACCGTTCGCGTCGGAGTCCGGCGCCTTCACCTGGGTCTGCGACCCCATCCCCTGAACCCTCAGCGGCCGAAGCGACGCTCGCGGTTGGCGTAGGACCGTAGGGCCCGCAGGAAGTCGACATGCCGGAAAGCCGGCCAGTACGCCTCGCAGAAGTAGAACTCCGACTTGGCGCTCTGCCACAGCAGGAAGCCGCCGAGCCGCTGCTCCCCCGAGGTGCGGATGACGAGGTCGGGGTCGGGCTGGCCCTTGGTGTAGAGGTGCGCCTCGATCTCCTCGACGCTGATCGAGTCGGCGATCTGGTCGACCGGCGTGCCGTGGGCGACGTGCTCGTGGATGAGCGAGCGCACCGCGTCGGCGATCTCGCGCCGCCCGCCGTAGCCGACCGCGACGTTGACGTGTATCCCCTCGATCGACCGGGTCGCCTCGGCCGAGGCCTTGAGGCTCTGCGCGGTCTCCGCCGGGAGCAGGTCGAGGGCGCCGATGGGGTGCAGCCGCCAGCGCCCCTCGATGGCCAGGTCGGCCACGGCCGTCTCGATGATCTTCAGCAGCGGCACGATCTCCGCCGGGCTCCGGTCGAGGTTGTCGGTCGACAGCAGCCAGAGGGTGACGACCTCGACCCCGGCCTGCTCGCACCACTGCAGCAGGTGCTTGATCTTGTCGGCGCCCGCCTGGTGCCCGTCGACGGTCTCGAACCCGTTCTCCCGGGCCCAGCGGCGGTTGCCGTCGAGCATGACGCCGACGTGCCGGGGGACGTCCTGGGGGGAGATCTGCCTGGCCAGCCGACGCTCGTACGCGCCGTAGAGCACGTCGGTGAGAGGCACGGGGCCACGCTACCCCCGCGACGTCGCCCACCGGAGGAACACTGACGGGTCCGGTATGTCCGAACAGGATACCTACGGTTCCGTAACCTACGCTCCCGTAGATTACGGTTGGGGTATGCGTCGTTCGCCCCGTCCTCACACCGCTGCACCCGGGCCGGACGAGGCCGCCAGCCCGGTCGAGGAGCTCGTCGCCGCCGTGAAACCGCGGCTGCGAGGCTGGCTGCACGCCGGCACCTTCCCGCTGGCCCTCGCGGCCGGGATCGTGCTCATCGTGCTCGCGCCGGAGGGCAAGGCCCGGATCAGCGCCGTCGTCTTCACGGTGACGGCGGCCCTGCTGTTCGGCACCTCGGCGGTCTACCACCGGGGCACCTGGTCGGCTCGGGTCTCCGGCGTGCTCAAGCGCCTGGACCACTCCAACATCTTCCTCATCATCGCCGGGAGCTACACCCCGTTCGCGGTGACGCTGCTGCCCTGGGACCAGGCCCGCACCCTGCTGTTCATCGTGTGGGGGGGCGCCATTGGCGGCGTGCTGTTCCGGGTGTTCTGGGTCGGTGCTCCGCGCTGGCTCTACACGCCGATCTACGTGGCCCTCGGCTGGGTCGCCGTCTTCTACTTCGGCCCGCTGCTGCACTTCGGCGGACCCGCCATCGTCAGCCTCATCGTCGCGGGCGGGCTCCTCTATACCCTCGGCGCGGTCGTCTACGGCACGAAGCGACCGAACCCCTCACCGCGCTGGTTCGGGTTCCACGAGGTCTTCCACGCCTTCACGGTGCTCGCCTTCATCGCCCACTACGTCGCGGCGTCGATGGCGGTCTACGGCGTGGGCTCGTCCCTCCCGGCCTGAGGCTCTTCCGCGGGACTCTCCGGACCGGCCGAAGGAGCCGGCACCTCGGCGTCCCTCCTGGCCTTGCGCTTGCCCGACCGCGCTGCCCGCCGCCCGTCCTTGACGACCGCGGCCTCTCGCGCCTCCAGGTCCTCCACCCGCTGCTGCTCCCGATACGCCATCCGGCGCATCCGGCCGTTCATGTTGCGCATGAGCAGCCACAGCACCAGGGCGAGGAGGAAGAAGGCGATGAAGGCGCCGATACCCGGCCCGACCGTGGTCGACGGGGTGTCCATCAGCCGGCCGTGCTTCGCAGCAGCTGGAGCGCCCCGTCGGGCGACTCGGGCCTGGTGTCGCGCACCGGAGCCAGCCCCGGGCGTACCGCCAGCTCGTCCGCCTCGTCCACGGAGCCCAGCCCCGCGAAGAGGTCGTCCTCGCCCTCGCTGAACGGCACGTAGGAGACGACGAGCTCGTAGTCCTCGGTCGGCCACGCCTCACGCTGGATGTCCATCGGGGTGTGGAACCACGACCCGTCGGGGTCGACCTGCGTGGCGTGCGCGAGGAGGGCCTGGTCGCGGATGGGGAAGTACTCGCTGCACTGGACCCGCGTGGTCACCGCCACGTCGGGTCGCTCCCACTTCTCCAGCCACTCGGCGTAGGGCGACTCGACCTGACGTTCAAGCATGAGCCGGTGCAGGGCCTCGATACGACCCTTGGTGGTCGTCCGCAGGTAGTACAGCTTGAGCGGCAGCCATGGCTCACCGGCGTGCGGGTATGCGTCGGGGTCTCCGGCCGCGGCGTAGGCCGACATCGACACGATGTGACAGCCGATGTGGTCGGGATGCGGGTAGCCGCCGGTCTCGTCGTAGGTGACGACCACGTGCGGGCGGAACTCCCGGATCACCCGGACCAGTGCCTCGGTCGTCACCTCGAGCGGCTCCAGCGCGAAGCAGCCCTCGGGCAGCGGCGGCAGCGGGTCGCCTTCAGGCAGCCCGGAGTCGACGAACCCCAGCCAGGTGTGGTCGAACCCGACGATCTCCTGCGCGGCCCGCATCTCGTCGCGCCGCACCTGGCTCAGGTCTCGCAGGATGTGGGCGTCGTCCTTGAGGCGGGGGTTGAGGATGTCGCCCCGCTCGCCCCCCGTGCACGACACGACCATGACCTCGTGGCCTGCACGGACGTACTTGGCCATCGTCGCTGCACCCTTGCTCGACTCGTCGTCGGGGTGCGCGTGCACGGTCATGAGCCGCAACCCTGAGGGCGCCACCAGTCCACCTGTCCTTCTGCGATGCCTCTGCCATGCCTCTGCGATGCCTCTGCGATGCCTCTGACATGCCTCTGACATGCCATTGCGAGGTCCCCGGGTTCGTCCGGGCCGTCCCCGCCGTTCTACGGTGAGCCATCATGTCATCGCCCCCCGACGCCTCATCCACGGGACGGGGCCGGCTGCCCAGGACCCTGCTTCCACGGGTCCCACGGATACCAGCAGGAACCGACCGCCGCCGCCTGGCCTGGAGCGTCGTCGGCGGGATCGTCGGGCTCGTCGTCGGCCTGGTCTTCATCGTCTGGATGACGCGCAACGAGGGGCAGCGGATCACCGCGACGACCGTCGGCTACCGGGTCGTCGACGACACCAGCGTCACCGTCTCGTTCGACGTTTCGAGGCCGCCCGGACTGGCCGTGACGTGCACCATCCGCGCCATCGACGGCCACTTCACCCCGGTCGGCAGCGCCACCGTCCCCATCCCGACGGGCGGGGAGCAGGTGGTCCACCAGGAGGCCACGGTCCGCACGACGACCCGGGCGGTCACCGGCGTCGTCCAGGACTGCGTCCGCACCTGACCATCGCACCCGGGGCCCTCCAGACCGGTGTAGTCGCTTGTGCACGGCGGCGGGTGCACGGGCACACCCCCGGTTTGTTATCGTTGGTGTTTTCGCCGCGAGCACCATCGGGTCTGGACCGTCACGGTCCAGACCCTTTGCTTAGGCATCAGCAATCCCAAGGAGCTTCACGTGACCGACCAGGCGACCGCCCCGACCTCGAGCTTTCTCACCCAGGAGGCCTACGACCGTCTCTCCGGCGAGCTCTCGCACCTGTCCGGTGAAGGGCGCACCGAGATCGCCAAGCGCATCGAGGCGGCCCGCGAGGAAGGCGACCTCAAGGAGAACGGCGGCTACCACGCGGCCAAGGAGGAGCAGGGCAAGATGGAGGCCCGCATCCGCCAGCTGACCCAGCTGCTCGAGAACGCCACGGTCGGCACGACGCCCGCTGACGACGGCATCGTCGAGCCCGGCATGCTCGTCACCGTCGAGATGTTCGGCGACGAGGAGACGTTCCTCCTCGGTCACCGCGAGATCAAGGACGACTCCGGCCTCGAGGTCTTCTCGGAGCAGTCTCCGCTCGGCAAGTCGATCAACGGCAAGAAGGTCGGCCAGAGCGCGAAGTACCAGACGCCCTCCGGCAAGACCGTCGAGGTCAAGATCCTCAAGGCCCAGCCCTTCACCGGCTGACCCGCCCGACCAGCGCCGGCTGCCGACTACCGGAAGATCACCCGGTAGCCGTCCGCCCGCAGGGCCCTCAGCACCTCCTCACGGTGCTCGGGGCCCTTCGTCTCCACCTCGACCGCGATCTCGCACTCGTCCACCGTCAGCGTCGAGGTACTGCGGTGGTGCCGCACCTCGATGACGTTGGCGTCGGACGCGGCCAGGTCGGCGAGCAGCCGGGCGAGCGACCCGGGGCGGTCGGGCACCTGCACCGCGAACGTCAGGTAGCGGCCGGCCGCGACCATGCCGTGCCGGATGATGCGCAGCATCAGGAGCGGGTCGATGTTGCCGCCGGAGAGCACCGCGACGACGGGGCCCTCCACGCTGCGGCCGGCGGGTTCGAGCAGATGGGCCACCGCCGCGGCGCCGGCCGGCTCGACGACGAGCTTGGCGCGTTCGAGCAGGAACAGCAGGGCCCTCGACAGGCTGGCCTCGCTCACCGTCTCGACCCCGTCGACCAGCTGCTCGACGAGGGCGAAGGGCACGACCCCCGGGCGACCCACGGCGATGCCGTCGGCCATGGTCGCCATCCGCTCGAGAGCGACGGGGTGCCCGGCTTCGAGCGACCGCGGGTAGGCCGCGGCGTTCTCGGCCTGTACCCCGACGACCCGCACGTCCGGACGCTGTGACCGGACGGCCGCGGCGATGCCCGCCAGCAGTCCCCCGCCGCCGGCGCTGACGACGATCGTCTTGACGTCAGGACACTGCTCCAGGATCTCCAGTCCGCAAGTTCCCTGTCCAGCAACGATATCCGGGTGGTCGAAGGGGTGGATGAGCACTGCTCCGGTGAGCGCCGCCCACGCGTGGGCGGCGACAAGGCAGTCGTCGACGGTCTGCCCGTGCAGCTCCACCTCGGCGCCGTAGCCCTTGGTCGCCGAGATCTTCGGCATCGGCGCGCCGTGCGGCATGTAGACCTTCGCGCGGATCCCCAGCAGCTGGGCAGCGAGCGCGACGCCCTGCGCGTGGTTGCCGGCACTCGCGGCGACGACCCCGCGCGCCTTCTCCTCGTCGCTCAGCCGGGCCATCCGCGTGTAGGCCCCACGGATCTTGAACGAGCCGGCGCGCTGGAGGTTCTCGCACTTGAGGAACACCTCGCTCCCCACCCGCTCCGACAGCGCCCGCGAGTACTCCAGCGGGGTCGGCCGGACGACGCCGACGAGAAGCTTCTCCGCCGCACGGATGTCGTCGACGGTGACGGGGAGGGAGGCCAGCGAAGGCATGGGGGAAGGCTAGCCGCCTGCCGCGGCGAGCCGCCGGGCCAGCCTCGTGGCCGCGGTCGGGTTCGTCAGGGCCAGCAAGCCGACGGCGAACAGCAGGTATGCCGTGTCGACCCCCGTCCGCGGGGCCCGCGGCACCCGCCACCCGCCGGCGTGGTCCCCGGCGACCGCCGCCATGACGTCAGCGGCGTAGCCGGGGTCGGCGTGCCGCAGCACCCCACCCGAGCCGAGGACGAGCCCGACGCGGCCGAGCGGACGGGGCGCGTGACCGGGT
>JALZBI010000138.1 GCA_030947565.1 Actinomycetota bacterium | reverse complement strand
GGTGTCGCCGGTGCGCTCGCCACAGGCGCGGTCTCGATGCGGCCCGGCCCCGGATCGGGGCGGGCGGCCACGCCGGAGCGGCGTCCCGCGTCGACGAGGTCGCGCACCGCGGGGGCGACCTCCTCGCCGAACCGGCGGACGTCGTCGACGTCGTCGGTGCCGACGATGAAGGTGCTCATACCCTGGCGCAGCGCGAGGTCGGCCAGGTGCTCGGCCCACTCCTGCGGCGGACCCGTGATCCCCCGCCCCCCGCCGGAGGTGAACGAGCCGAAGATGTTGTAGAGCCGGCGGACCGCCGACGGGTCACGGCCGGCCTCGCGGGCCGCGTCGTCGATGGTCACGTTCATCGCCGGCAGGTCGTCGGGGTCCGCGTAACCCATGCTGGGCAGCCAGCCGTCGGCATACCGGCCGGTGAGCCGCAGCATCCGAGGCTTGTAGGCGCCGAGCCAGATCTCCACCCGGTGGGCCGGTGCCGGGCCCGGGTGAAGGCCGCTGACGTGGTGGTGGCGACCGTCGACGCGGACCGCGCCCGGTCCGGCATCGCCCCACACGCCACGGATGACCTCGATGCCCTCGCGGAGGGCGTCGACGCTCTCCGCCGGCGTGAGCCGCTGCCCGCCCGCCGCGACGATGGGGTCCCAGAAGGCGCCGGCCCCGAGCCCGAGCTCGGCTCGGCCGCCGGTGATGAGGTCGAGGGTCGCGATGCTCTTGGCCAGGACGACCGGAGGGCGCAGCGGCAGGTTCGCGACGTTCAGGGCGACGCGCAGGCTGGAGCTGCGAGCCGCGACCACGGTGAGCAGGGTGAGGGCGTCGAGATGCTTGGCCTGGTAAGGATGGTCCTGGGCGGTCACCAGGTCGAGGCCGCAGACCTCGGCCACCTCCGCGAGCAGCAGGGCGCGTTCCCACCCGGCGGCGTCCGGCGTCGGGAACAGCCCGAACCTCAGGTCCTGTCCATAGTCCACGAGGCCAGCCTATGAAGTGCCCCGACCCCACCCGTGCAGAGGACGTCCGTGACTGAAGCCCCAGCCCCAGCCCCACCAAGCGACCCGAGCCGAGGTGCGCTCTTCGGCCGGGGGAGCTGGCCGGAGGTCTCGCGGATCAACGCCGTCCTGCGGCGGGAGACGGTCGGCGGCGCGCTCCTGCTGGCGGCAACCGTCGTCGCCCTGGTCTGGGCCAACTCCTCGTGGGCGTCCACGTATGCCGCCGTGCGGGACGCCCGCTTCGGGCCCAGCTCCCTGCACCTTGACCTGACCGTCGGGGCATGGGCCGCCGACGGCCTGTTGGCCATCTTCTTCTTCGTCGCCGGACTCGAGCTCAAGCGGGAGTTCATCGCCGGCGACCTGCGCGACCGGCGCAAGGCCGCCCTGCCCGTCGTGGCCGCCCTGGGCGGTATGGCGGCGCCGGCGTTGGTCTTCGTGGCCGTCACCGCGACGGCGGGAGGTGATGCCCTGCGGGGCTGGGCCGTCCCGACGGCCACCGACATCGCCTTCGCCCTGGCCGTGCTCGCCGTGATCAGCACCCACCTGCCCGCGGCGCTGCGCACGTTCCTGCTGACGCTGGCCGTGGTCGACGACCTGTTCGCCATCACGATCATCGCGATCTTCTACACGCGCGACCTGCAGCCGCTGTATCTGCTCGGCGCCCTCGTCCCCCTGGCCGTGTTCACCGTCCTCGTCCAGCGGCGGGTGCGGACCTGGTGGCTGTTGCTCCCCCTGGCCGCGGTCACCTGGGCTCTCGTGCACGCCTCCGGGGTGCACGCCACGGTGGCCGGGGTGCTCCTCGGCTTCGCCGTGCCCGTCATCCGCAGCCGCGCCCCCGGCGGACCCGAGGCCGGACCGGGGTTGGCCGAGCACTTCGAGCACCGGTTCCGACCGATCTCGGCGGGCCTGGCCGTGCCCGTCTTCGCGCTCTTCGCCGCGGGAGTCACCATCGGGGGTCTCAGCGGGCTGCGTGCAGCCCTGACCGACCGCGTCGCCCTGGGCATCGTCGCCGGGCTCGTGGTCGGCAAGACCGTCGGCATCTTCGGCGCCACCTACCTCATGGCCCGGTTCACCCGCGCCAACCTCGACCGGAACCTGCGCTGGGTGGACGTCCTCGGCCTCGCCATGCTCGCCGGGGTGGGCTTCACCGTCTCGCTGCTCATCGGCGAGCTGGCCTTCGGAGCCGAGAGCGCGCGGGACGACCACGTCAAGATCGGCGTCCTCACCGGGTCGGTCCTCGCGGCGCTCCTCGCGGCCGCCGTTCTGCGCACCCGCAACCACGCCTACCGGCGGGCCGCCGAGGAGGACGAGGCCGACGCCGACAAGGACGGCACGCCGGACGCATACCAGAGCGGCTGACCGGAGGGCTGACCCGCCCCGCGGGCCCGTTTGTCACCGGGGCGGGACACCCGGGGGGCACGTGACGTCGTGCCTCAGCCGTGACGCCGTGCCCCACCCTGTGTCCCTCAGGTATGCGCACACCATTAGCCCTAGGCACATACCGTCGAACGTGTGCGCAGCGCACCCAAGGTGTGCGCAGACCCCAAGACGACCGACCCCGAAGGTCCGTTGCCGGCGCCGCGGGCACGGCGGCCACCGCGGTGGCCCGTGATGTCGTGCCTCACCCGCGAGCGTGAGCAGCGACAGGGCCGTCCGTGGCCGCCGCGATCCGTGCGCGCCTGATCCGAGCTCCTCCGTCCGGCGGACGCCGACTCCGTCGGGTCAGCCCGGTATCACCGCGGCGCGGGGGCGGTGATAGACCCGGGTCGCCCGCGACGTCAGCCGCGCCGAGGCCGGGGCTGCAGCCGCGGCCGGACGGGCATCCGGCGGCGGACCAGCCACGCCTCCTGGCGCCGCTCGGCCCGTTCGAGGTCGAGATGCCGCAGCACGTGGTCCACCGCGGCCAGGACCGACCCCTGCAGCATCCAGACGTCCGTGTGCTCGCGCGGGTCGACGTCGATGAGCATGAGCTCGGTCAAGACCGCCCGACCCTCACGGACCTGGTCGAGGGTGCGGTCGAACGCCTCGTCGACCCGGTCGACCGACCCCGCGCCGTACTCCGCGTCGACGAGCTCGGCGAACCCCCGCAGCCCGCTGGCCGCATAGTCGAGCACCACGGCGAAGGCGCGGCGCAGCTCGGCGCCGGCCTGCCCCTCCCGCCGCGCGTCCCCGCTGGGGGCTTCAGTGCTGAGCACCGTGAGCAGGGCCCGCTCGGCGGAGAGACACCGCTCGAGCCGGCTCAGCGCGTACTGCAGCCCGGGGTGCACGGTCGGTGCCGCGAGCGCGAGCGGGTTGAGCCGGCGGTTCTGCTGGATCGCCTGGAGCGACCCGCCGGCCTCGGCGACATCACCGCCGATGTGCTCGGTCCACGCCCACCAGGCGGTGGTCTCCTCCGGGTGGGGGGGTCGGCTGGCCAGTGTCAGGGCCATCTCGTCCAGGAGCGCGGCCTGGGAGCGAGCCACACCCCGGACGCCTTCGCGGGCTCGGGCGTTCGGGATCGCGACGGGGACCAGCAGGCTGAAGGCGATCCCCACGACCGTGCCGATGAGGGTGTTGACCAGGCGGACCTCTGCCGCCAGCTCAGGCGACGACACGGCGAGGATGAGCATCGCGCTGATCGGGGCCTCCAGGGTCTGCTCGCCCAGCCTCAGCACCTTGGCCAGGACCATCGAGGCCGCGATGACCCCCGCCAGGCTCCACCACACCAGCCCCACGGCGCTGGCGACGCCGACGGCGACGAGGACGCCGGTGAGCACCGCGCCGACCCGGACCAGCCCCATCCGCAGGGTGCCGACCGTGGACGCCTGCACGACGAGCAGCGCGGTGAGCGGCGCCGTCAGGTCGAGGATGCCCGGGGTCCAGGTATCGGCCACGAGGTAGGCCACGACCGCGGCCACCGTGAGCCGGACGATCTGCGCGGTTGCTGGGCGGATGCGGGCCGGCACCTGCGACCACGTGCTCGGCAGTGCGGGCCAGAGCCACCACATCAACCGCCGCAGCCGTGAGCTGAGCGTGCCGCTCAGCCCGTCCACCCGCATCGCCACCGCCCCTTCGAGCCATCGCCGACCCCGTCCACCCTGCCCGACGCGGTCGTGGTTGTCATGCCGCTCCCGCCCCGACCGGCGAGACCTGGCCGCTGGTGCGCATACTGGCCACGGCCCCGACTGAGGGCCAGGACGAGTGACGAGGACCGGAGCCCCATGGACATCACCGAGGTCATCCTTCATCAACACCACGAGCAGCGGCGGATGTTCGCGATGCTCGAGGAGTGGCCGCACGACGACACCGACGGGCTGGTCGCTCTGTGGACGCGGCTCGAGGTCCTGCTCGAGGTGCACGCCGAGGCCGAGGAACGCTTCTTCTACCCCGAGCTGGTCAAGCTGGGCCACGGCGGCGGCGATGCCGAGAGCGTCGCCGAGGAGGTCGAGGACGCGGTCAAGGACCACAACGAGATCCGCGACGCGATCCGCGCGGTGCGAGCGGCGGGGGCCGGTTCCGCCGAGTGGTTCAAGGGGGTGCTCGACGCCAACGTCGCCAACAGCGACCACATGGCCGAGGAGGAACGGCAGGACCTCACCGACTTCCGGCAGCACGCCGGTCGTGACCTGCGGCACGACCTGGCGGTGCAGTTCCTCCGGTTCGAGGCGCAGCACTGGGCGACCGGCGTGCCGATCAAGGACAAGGACCCCGAGCAGTTCGTCGAGGACAACCGGGCGTAGCACGACGAGCAGGCACGGCTACCTGCGTACCGGTTCGCCGCACGCAAGAGCTCCTGACACCATCGCCGGTATGCCGTTTGACGTCGCCTCGGTGCGCGCCCACATCCCCGCCCTCCTCGAGGGGGCCGCACACTTCGACGGCCCGGGCGGCTCGCAGACCCCCGAGGTCGTCGGCCAGGCCGTCGCCGGCACCTTGACCTCGGCCATCGCCAACCGGGGCACCGTCACCGTGGCGGAGCAACGGGCCGAGGCGCTGGTGCAGGACGCGCGAGCGGCCCTGGGCGACCTGCTGAACCTCGACCCGCAGGGCGTCGTCTTCGGGCGGTCGGCGACCGAGCTGACGTTCCAGCTGGCGCGGACCCTGTCGGCCGGCTGGGGCCCCGGTGATGAGGTCGTCGTCACCCGGCTCGACCATGACGCCAACGTGCGACCGTGGGTCCTGGCCGCCGAGCACGTGGGGGCGACGGTGCGGTGGGCCGAGTTCGACCCGGCCACCGGTGAGCTGACACCGGACGACATCGCCGAGGTGGTCGGCGCACACACCCGCGTGGTTGCCGTGACGGCCGCATCCAACCTCATCGGGACCCGCCCCGACCTCCCGGCCATCGCGCGCATCGCCCACGAAGTGGGTGCGCTGATGTGGGTCGACGGCGTCCACGCCACGGCGCACGTCGCCACCGACGTGCCGGCCTCCGGAGCCGACGTCTGGGTCTGCTCGCCCTACAAGTTCCTCGGGCCGCACCTCGGTGTGCTGGGCGCCAGGCCCGAGACCCTCGAGCCGCTGCGGCCGGCCAAGCTGCTCCCCTCCAGCGACGCGGTGCCCGAGCGGTTCGAGCTCGGCACCCTGCCCTACGAGCTGCTCGCGGGGACGACGGCGGCGGTCGACTTCCTCGCCGGGCTCGACCCCTCCACCACCGGCGACCGACGCCGCCGGCTCGTCGACTCGTATGCCGCCCTCGGGGCCCACGAGGACGGCCTCCTCGCGTGGTTGGAACCGCGGTTGCGAGGGCTGCCCGGCGTCACGGCCTACAGCAACGCGGCGCGGCGCACGCCGACGCTCCTGTTCACCGCGAAAACCCATGAGCCGCAACAGATCAGGCAGGCGCTCGCTGACCGCGGCATCAACGCACCGGCGGGTCACTTCTACGCGTGGGAGACGAGCCATCGCCTCGGGCTGGGGGCGACGGGTGGGGTGCGCGTCGGGCTCGCGCCCTACACCGACCACACGGACGTGGAGCGGCTCGTCGACGCGCTCACCGAGATCCTCGGCTGACGGTGCGATCCAGCCGAGCCAGCTCCCGTCGCGGAGGAGACAGGTCGGTAGTGCGGTCACCTCGGCGGTCCCGTGGACGAGGACGACGTCACGCACCGCGCCGAGGCTGACGCGGACCCACGGCTGGGCGGCCGCGCTGAGGACGGTCCGGCGGTCGGCACCGGCGGCATCCGACCCCGGGGTCACGCGCCGCGCCTCCTATCGCAGCGGTGTGCACGAAACCTCGGGTGGGACGCACCAAGAGGGGCGCAGCGTTGGGCCCGGCGGCCACCCAGAGGTGGCCGGCGTTCGTCACCGACCGAAGGGCAGCACCGTCGGCGCGGTCGAGTTCGTCGCGTCCTGACCCACCGCATACCGTGGGCCTCATGGTGACCGACTCCACGACCGTGTCAGCCGTGCCGGTCCTTCATCATGAGGTGCCCGAGGCGTTCGACGAGGTCGCCGACCGCTATGACCTCATGGTGGCCCTGAACC
>JALZBI010000015.1 GCA_030947565.1 Actinomycetota bacterium | reverse complement strand
GACTCCGGCGATGAACTGTCGGCCGGTCTTGCTCAGCTGGTAGGGCGCCCCGGCCTCGTGGAACGCGTTGGTGTCGCCCTCGAACAGGCTGAGGTGGGTATGCATGCCCGAGCCCGGGTACTGCGCGAACGGCTTCGGCATGAAGGTCGCGTAGATGTCCTGCTCCAGCGCGACCTCCTTGACGACCGTCTTGAACGTCATGATGTTGTCGGCGGTGGACAGGGCGTCGGCGTAGCGCAGGTCGATCTCGTTCTGCCCCGGGGCGCCCTCGTGGTGGCTGAACTCAACGGAGATGCCCATCGACTCGAGCATGGTGATCGTCGCCCGCCGGAAGTCGTGGCTGCTGCCGTGAGGCACATGGTCGAAGTAGCCGGCGTCGTCGGCGGGCTTGGGCTGCTTGCCCTTCTTGAACCCCTTCTTGAGGAGGAAGAACTCGATCTCCGGGTGCGTGTAGAACGTGAACCCCAGCTCTCCCGCCTCCCACAGGGCCCGCCGCAGGACGTTGCGGGGGTCGGCGAAGCTCGGCGAACCGTCGGGCATCTGCAGGTCGCAGAACATCCGCGCGGTGCCGGGGTGCTCGCCCCGCCACGGCAGCACCTGGAAGGTCGACGGGTCGGGCTTGGCCAGCATGTCGGCCTCGAACACCCGGGCGAAACCCTCGATCGCCGAGCCGTCGAACCCGATTCCCTCGGAGAACGCGCCCTCCAGCTCGGCCGGTGCGATCGCCACCGACTTGAGGGTGCCGAGCACGTCGGTGAACCACAGCCGGACGAAGCGGATGTCGCGCTCCTCGATGGTGCGGAGCACGAACTCTTGCTGACGGTCCATGCGACGATCCTGCCGCATCGACGTTTCCGCGTCGTTACCGGAGGGCCGACGTCACCAGTAACCCCGACCGGACTCACGGTGTTGTCGGTTTCGACGGATTCCCGCCTCCAAAACCGACAACCACGTGAGTCCGGTCGGGTTGTGGGGGTTGGTCAGGTCAGGACGGACTGCGCGCTGAGGAACCCGGGTATGCCGCTGACGCCGCCGCCGCGGCGGGCCCCGGCTCCGCACACGGTCACCGCCGGGTAGGGCGTCTCGACGCCCCAGGCGCCCACCTGCTCCGGACGCTCGGCCCACGGCCACTGGAGGGCGCGGTGGAAGATGTTGCCCCCAGGTAGCCCCAGCTCGCGCTCGAGGTCGGTCGGGGTCTTCACCTCGATGCAGGGGTCGCCGTTGGCGTCCCGCATGACGACGTCGGCGAGGGGCTCGGCGAGCACCGAGTCGAGCGCCCGCAGCGCCGCGTCCCGTGCCTCGTCCCGCCGGTGGTCCTGCCGGGCCCGCGACCGGCCGGCGAACAGCCGGGCGGGCGTCTGGAGGGAGAAGAGCGTGAGGGTCTGCGCCCCCGACCGGGCGAGAGCAGGACCGAGGATGGACCGGT
This sequence comes from Actinomycetota bacterium, assembly GCA_030947565.1. Lineage (GTDB taxonomy): Bacteria > Actinomycetota > Actinomycetes > Actinomycetales > Dermatophilaceae > Lapillicoccus. The sequence goes on along the minus strand of JALZBI010000015.1, from coordinate 14,144 downwards.
CGGACAGGGTGTGGCAGTAGACCTCGCACGCGGCAAGGTGGGCCAGCCGGCCGCTGGACGCGGCGGCATACGCGTCCTGCAGCGCGCTCATCCCCTCGTGCACATGCAGGGTACCCGCGAACGCGGCAGTCGGGTCGACGGTGGCGTCCCGTAGCCGCGGGAGCCGGGTCAGCAGCACGTTGACCTTGAGCTGCGCGCCCTCGGGCGCCGGACCCTCGGCGACGGGTGCCGCCCCGACGTGCGCCAACAGCGCGTCCAGCCGCGCCGGGGCGAGCCCGGCGTGCACGTGGCCCCGGGCCGCGTGGTCCTGACCGTCGGAGGTCCGCCAGGCCACCTCCCCCTCGGCGCTCACGGATACGACGTCGGCCCCGGTGACCAGCTCCGCGCCGGCCGCCGTCGCGGCGCGGGCCAGCGCGGTGGTCACCGCGCCCATCCCGCCGACAGGGACGTCCCAGTCACCGGTGCCGCCCCCGACGAGGTGGTAGAGGAAGCAGATGTTCTGGGCGAGCCCAGGGTCGTCGAGGTCGGCGAACGTGCCGATGAGCCCGTCGGTGGCGGCAATGCCCCGCACCGTGTCGTCCGCGAAGGTGTCGCGCAGCAGGGCTCCGAGCGGGCGGCGGGTCAGTGCGTCCCAGAGCTCGTCGTCGCCGGCCAGCTGGCGCACCGCGGACTCCGGTCGCAGGGGCTCGAGCATCGTCGGCCACACGCGAGACGCGATCGCGGCCATCCGACCGTACAACCGTTGCCAGGCATTGAAATCCGTGTCGGAGCCCAGGGCGTGGACGAACGAGGCCCGGGTGGCCTCGGCGTCCTGTGCGTCGACCAGCAGCCCGCGGGTGGGGTCGTGCGGCAGGGGCGTGTAGGAGGAGTAGCGGCGACGGACCAGCCTCAGGTCGAGGTCGAGGTCGGTGACGATGCGGCGGGGCAGCAAAGAGACGAGGTAGGAGTAGCGCGACAGCCGCGCGTCCACTCCGGGGAAGGGTCGTTCCGAGACCGCCGCTCCCCCGAGGTGGTCCAGCCGTTCGAGGACGAGGACCCGGCGGCCGGCCCGGGCGAGGTAGGCCGCAGCCGTCAACCCGTTGTGGCCCGCGCCGACGACGATGTCGTCGTACACCCCGGTGGTCACCGAACCGATGGTGCCAGACCGACGGGACCGGCCGCCGGGATGCTGTCCCGAGGGCCGGTCCGTCGAAGTCGCTGGTGTCAGCCGGTGAATCTGACGTGGACCTGCAGCTCGTTGCCGCCGTCACGCGTGTGCGCGACCGCGAGCTTGGTGCCCGCGACCTTGACCGAGTTCCACGGGTTCGCAGCGCTCCAGTACCGGCCTGGGTTGGTGTGGTCGAAGACCGGGATGGCCGGCTGCGACGGGACGACCGTGGCAACCCGTTGCGGTGGAACGTCACCGCATCGGTGGCCTCCTGGCCGAAGGTGGCGTCGAACGGCTGGCGCCAGTTGCCGAGCAGCTTGCCGTCCAGGAACGTGACCGGCGCCGGCCGCGCGTCGACGGGCAGCACGAGTCCCGCACACGGGGCGCCGACCGGGGTTGGTTCGTAGGGGAACTACCCTCGGTCCATGGCTCAGCTGCGCCTCGCGATGGCCCAGGTCAACCCCGTCCTCGGCGACCTCCCGGGCAACGCCCGGATGGTGCGCGACCGGGTCGAGGAGGCGGCCGCGGCCGGCGCCCATCTCGTGGCGTTCCCCGAGATGGTGCTGACGGCATACCCGGTCGAGGACCTGGCGCTGCGCTCCTCGTTCGTCGAGGCCTCCCGCCGCGCGCTGGGTCAGCTGGCCGCGGACCTCGAACGGGACGGGCACGGTGATCTGCCCGTCGTCGTCGGCTACCTCGACCGGGCCGCGGACGGAATCGCCGACGGCGACCCGAGCCGCCCCCTGCCGCAGAACTGCGCGGCCATCCTCTACGGGGGGCGGATGGTCGGCCGCTACGCCAAGCACCACCTCCCCAACTACGGGGTGTTCGACGAGTACCGGATCTTCGCGCCCGGCGACACCCTCACGGTCGTGCGGGTGCGCGGCATCGACGTGGCCATCGCGATCTGCGAGGACCTCTGGCAGGAAGGCGGCCCCGTCGCCCAGACTCGGGAGGCGGGAGCCGAGCTGCTGCTCGTCATCAACGGCTCGCCCTACGAGCGCGAGAAGGACGACACCCGCCTGGAGCTGGTGCGGCGGCGGGCCGACCAGGCCGGGTGCGCCCTGGCCTACCTCAACATGGTGGGCGGACAGGACGAGCTCGTCTTCGACGGCGACTCGATGGTGGTCGACCGCCACGGCCTGGTCCTCGCCCGCGGGCCACAGTTCGTCGAGAGCATGGTGGTCGTCGACCTCGACCTCACCTCGTCCACGGTGGGTGCGCTGCCGGACGACGTCGTCCACGTCGTCGTGTCCGAGGACCCGGCCCCGCCGTATGCCCCTGACGGGCCGCCGATGTTCCCTCGCCTCGACCCCGTCGAGGAGGTCTGGCGCGCGGTGGGACTCGGGCTGCACGACTACGTGCGCAAGAACGGGTTCCAGAAGGTGCTGCTCGGCGTCTCCGGTGGCATCGACTCGACCGTCGTCGCCGCGATCGCCGCCGACGTCCTCGGCGGCGAGAACGTCGTCGGCGTCAGCAACCCGAGCCGCTACTCGTCCGAGGGGAGCAAGGACGACGCCGCGGAGCTGGCGAAGAACCTCGGCCTGGACTACCGCGTGCTGCCCATCCAGCCGATGGTCGACCCGTTCCTCGACGCGCTCGGGCTGACCGGGATCGCCGAGGAGAACCTCCAAGCCCGGGTGCGCGGCGTCATCTGGATGGGGATCTCCAACCAGGAGGGGCCGCTGGTGCTCGCCAACTCGAACAAGTCCGAGGTCTCGGTCGGCTACTCGACGATCTACGGCGACAGCGTCGGCGGGTTCGCGCCCATCAAGGACGTGCCGAAGACGCTGGTCTGGGAGCTCGCCCGCTGGCGCAACCGGTATGCCGAGTCGCGCGGCGAGCAGCCCCCCATCCCCGAGGCGACGATCACCAAGCCCCCCTCAGCCGAGCTGCGGCCGGGTCAGACGGACCAGGACTCGCTTCCCGACTACGAGGTGCTCGACGCGATCCTCGCCGGCTACGTCGGGGTGGCCCACGGGCGCGAGCAGCTCGTCGAAGACGGCTTCGACCCGGTGGTGGTGGACAAGGTGATCCAGCTCGTCGATCGGGCGGAGTGGAAGCGCCGCCAGTTCGCCCCAGGACCGAAGATCTCGCCGCTCGCCTTCGGCAAGGACCGCCGCCTCCCCATCACGAGCCGCTGGCGCGAGCCCGACGCCCCCCACGCCTGAGGCGGCGACGTCGTGACGACCGTTAGGTCGTGATGGCGAACCCGCCCCCGATGACGAGCACCCGCGGCCCGCGGGCCGCTCCCCGGCGCGTCCCGTCGGCGGTCCACGTCCAGCCGGTTCCGGCTGTCAGAGCCGGAACGTTGGCCGGGATCGTCCGGGCGTTGGCGTAGAGCACAGCCGGAGCCGCGCTCCCCCGGGAGTAGCGCACCGTCGAGACGACCGGCTGCAGGAGCAGGGCGTCGAGCTGGACGTCGCCCGAGGACTCGACGACGACGCGGACCGAGCCGTCGGGCAGGGCCCGGTCGAGCGGGAACGGCTTGAGCAGGCCGTCCGCCTGGACGACGCCGGGGTCGCGCAGCCCGCCGTTGGGCAGCCGCCCGAGCAGCGTGCGTCGCCCGCGGGCGTCGAGCGCCCAGTAGGTGCTCGTCCCGAGGTCGCCGGGTCGGCGGTTGACGATGGGGTGGACGAGGTCGCCGTCGTGCCCTGTCACGTCGAGCGTGAGCGACCCCCGGGACGGCACGGTGACGTAGGCCCCGCCCGACCAGTTGGCCGCCCCGGTCCACGCCGAAGCCGGGCGGACAACGATGGCACCACCGGCAAGCACCCCGCCCTCGGCCTCGACGACCGAGAGGCCGTGGAACGCATACCCCGTGATCGACGCGGCGAGGTCGCCCGCCGTCGGGTGCGCGTCGAGGCCGAGCATGGCCAGCTGGCCGTGGATCGTCGACTCCGCGCCGGAGTTGGCGTTGATCCGACCGTCGGTCTCGACCCCGTCGAAGGTGACGCCGGTCGCCGGGTCGTAGACCGGCCGTCCGCTGAGGTTGGCCCCGAAGAACCAGCCGCCGGCCAGGCCGGCCAGCTCGAGGAAGCCGTCCGAGCCCGTGAGGTCGGCCGCCGCCAGGAGACCCGACACCCGGCCTTCGGCACCGTAGGCGATCTGGGCCTCGGCCGGCACCGTCGCCCAGGCGTTGTGCGGCCCTCCGGAGGCGAGGACCTGCGGGGTGAACGACCCGGCGTCAGAAAGACCCGCCGCCCGCAGGGATCGGTCTCCGAGCACGCCCGCAGTGCGGCAGAGGGCCTGCGGCGCCTCGCCGCCCCAGGCGTGCCAGAAGCTCTGGGAGAGGGTCCACGGCAGGATCGCCCCGAACGGCCAGACCCCCGTGCCCCCGGACCGCATGGCGGCCACTCCCTCGATGAGACGGGCCAGCGCCGTCCGGGCCCGGAGGTCGTCGGGCGCGGCCCGGACGTAGGCCGCCAGCCCGAGGCAGGCCTCGGCGGTCGCGTCGGCACCGCCGGTGATGAGCCACGCCGGCACCCGCACGTCGTCGGCGACCAGCCACTGTCCGTAGTGCGAGAGGCAGCCCCGGTCGAGCGCGTCGAGCCCGAGGTGCAGACGGCCGCGCAGGAAGGCGGCCAGCCGCGGGTCCCGTGACCGGAACGTCGCGTAGCCCTCCCCGAGGGCCCAGAGGGTGCGCGCCAGCCAGTAGGACTCGGCCGAGTCGGAGGGGTTCGGGGAGTCGGGCGGCTGCGGAGTGAGGTTGAGCGTGCCGTCCGCCTGCATCCACAGGACGACGTTGCCGGCATAGGGGCCGTCGGCATCCTGGAGGTAGGTCAGCGTGCGGAGCAGGCCCCGGGCCTCGGCGGCCGCGCCGCCCCGGCTGGAGGTCCCCCCGACGCCCTGCTGGGTGGCCCGGAGGAAGACGACGGCCGCGCGCGCGATGTCGTCGGCGTTGTAGGCGCCCTGCGACCAGTACCCCGTCGCGGGGTCGAGGTTCCCGCCGCCGACCCGCGCCCAGCCGCCACCGGGGAGCGCGTTGGCGTAGGTCCACGGGGCCGTCCCGCTCGGTGAGGTCGCGATGTCGACCGTCGTATGGGTCCCTGAGTCGGCGAGCCGCACGTCGTCCAGCAGCCACCGCAGATGGGCCAGGTTCGTCAACGGGCCCGAACGGGGGGAGGCGGTCGGGGCCGCCGCGGCCGGGCTCGCGAAGGGCGAGCCGACCAGGCCGGCGCCGACAGCGCCGACGCTTGCGGCGGTTGCGGTCAGAAAGGTGCGGCGGGTGATCATCTCTGCGCTCCGTTGCGGTCGAGGTCGGGGTTTTCGAGCAGTCAGTGGGCCACCACGTCGGACCACCGGTCACCGGGGACGAACGTGGCGACACCCAGGGTCGAGTCCGACTGGCCGTAGTAGGCGAGCCACCGGTCGTGCAGCCACACGAGACCTGCGACGAAGGTGACGTTAGAGACCAGCCCATGACGTTCCTCGTAGGTCGTCGGCTCGATCCACGGCCGCGTGAGCTCGGCGAGCAGCTCGTGCGGACGGTCGGGATGCACGAGTGCTTGGCCCGCCGTGTAGCGGACCGACCGGTCGGGGTACTTCTCGGCCGCGTTGTACAGCAGCAGGACGAGCCCGTCGTCGGTGAGCAGCGGTGGTGGACCCACCTCGACGAGGTAGTCGCTGAAGGTTCCCGGCCGCGGTGCGAGCAGAGGCGGCGCACTGTCCGGCACTGCGGGCGTCCAGTGCAGCAGGTCGGGTGAGGTCGCCGACCAGATCGACCCTTCGCCGAACAGCATGAGGTAGTGCTCACCGACGCGCTGAGGCAGGATCCCCCCCGCCTTGGACCAGGGCCCTACGGGCGAGCCGGGCCCCCAGGGGTCGCGGCCCTGCGGCTGGAAGGTGTCGAAGTCGGGGAAGAGCGGTCCGTGCTTGGTCCACGAGGAGAGGTCTGTGGAAGTGGCCAGGCAGAGCAGCGAGTGCCGCCGGTCCCAGCCCGAGTACGTGAGGTAGTAGGTGCCCCCGACCCGGGTGACCCGAGGGTCCTCGACCCCGAACCGGTCGTAGTCCTCGCTCGGGGAGAGCACCGGTTCGGGCTCACGCCGGAACCGGTATCCGTCGTCGCTCCACGCGAGCCCGACGTGCGACACGAGGTCGTCGGCGTGCGCGCGGTAGAGCAGGGCTACGCGGCCTTCGACGACCACCGCGGCCGGGTTGTAGACGCTGCCGGACTCCCAGGCGTTGCCGCGCGGTGAGAGGACGGGGTTGCCGGGCCATGGCGTGAACGGGCCGAGCGGGAACCGGACAGGCCCCGTCTCGCTGGGCTGAGGGGAGTCGGCCGCGAGAGAGGCACGCTCCGCGGTCTTGAGCGACGTGGTCGTCGCCGGTGGTCCACTCACCCCTTCACGGCCCCACCAACAACGCTGGCCACGAGGTATCGCTGGAGGAAGACGTAGGCGACGAGCAGCGGCGCGGCGACGATGATCGTCGCGGAGGCGAGCAGGCTCCACTGGCTGGTGTAGGTCCCCTTGAACGCGAACAGCCCCAGAGTCACCGGGAACTTGGTCTGGTCGGGCAGCAGGATGGTCGCGAGAATGATGTCGTTCCATACGCCGATGGCCTGGAGGATGAACACCGTCGCGAGCACCGGCCGGATCAGCGCGGGGAGGAACCGGAACAGGTAGCGGGCATACCCGACCCCGTCGAGAGCCGCCGCCTCGTCGATCTCCCTCGGGATGGACTTCAGGTAGCCCGTGATGAGGATCGGCCCCACGCCGACCCCGGACGCCATGATGAGCACGTAGCCGAGCCGGGTGTCGTAGAGGTTGAGCCGCAGCGCCAGCTGGAAGACCGTGACGAGGGTGTTGGGCAGGAAGAGCAAGGCGGCGAAGAGGCCGTTCCAGACCCGGCTGTGCTTGAGATACCCCCGGGCCACCGGGAAGCCGACCATGAGCGACATAGCCGTGCCCAGACCGGCGGCGATGAGTGTGTATAGCACGGAGTTGCCCAGGTATGCCGCGAAGTTGCCCTTGTCCCAGGCGGTCGCGAAGTTGCCCAGCTCGGGCGACGTGACGAGCCCGGTGGGGTTGGCGGTGAACTCGGCATCCGACTTCAGGGCGGTGTTGACCAGGAAGACGAGCGGGTACAGGTAGATGAGGACGACGACGACCAGCAGGGCGTAGAGCCCGATCTTGCCGGTCCGGGGGCGCGAACCTCGCTCGGGCGCGACCACCTGGGTGGTGGGGACGGCCTGGGCCGTGACGGCGGCAGGCCCGAGGGTGCTCACAGCGAGGTCTCCCGTCGCCGCAAGTACGCCAGCATCCCCAGCGAGACGATCATGACGATGACGAACTGGACCATCGAGATGGCGGCCGCGTAGCCCTGGGACAGCGCGGTGCCACCCTGGGCCCCGCCGAAGCCCTGCGTGAAGATCGCGAGCGAGAGGACCTGCGTGGCCGGGTTGATGGGCCCGGTGAGGACGTAGATCAGCTGGTAGCTCTGCAGCGCACCGATGACGCTGAGGAGGGTGTTGGCGGTGACCGACGGGGCCAGCAGCGGGTAGGTCACGTGCCGCAGGCGTTGCCAGCTGCCCGCGCCGTCGATCGACGCCACCTCGTAGAGCTCTGGTGGGATCGCCTGGAGCCCCGCGAGGTAGATCACCACAGCGACGCCGACCCCTGACCACACCTGCACGGCGATCACCAGAGGCATGGCCAGCGAGGGCGAGCCGAAGAACGCCGACGAGGATCCGAACCAGCTCCACACGCTGGCGGCCGGGCCGCCGGAGGGGTTGAACACCAGACTGAAGACGAGCCCGATGATCGTCACGCCGAGGATCGTCGGTAGGAAGACGATGGCCCTGGCGAAGTTGCGTGCGCGCAGCCGCTGGTTGAGGAGCACGGCGACGAAGAGCGCGATCCCGTTCTGCAGCAACGTCACCGAGATCGCGAACACCAGGGTGTTCCACAGTGCGTGCAGGTTGTAGCCCAGCTGCGCCGAGGAGAAGAAGGTGGCGTAGTTGGCGAGGCCCACGAAGTGCACGGGCAGGAACGGCAGCGAGCGGATGTCGCTGAAGGAGATGGCGAGGATGCCCACGGCGGGCGCGAGCGAGAAGACGACGACGAGCGCGATGCCCAGCGCGAAGATCAGCTGAGCGGTCGAGCGTCGACCGAAGAGGAAGGTGCTGCCCTTCACTTCGCTAGTCCGGCGGACCAGTCGGTCTGCGCCGCGGTCGCGGCCGCCATGGCGTCACCGGAGCCCATCGGGGCGACCCCGGCCCAGTTGAACGGGACGGCGGCGGCCGGGCCGGCCTTGGTGTTGGGGATCCAAATGGTGTCCCAGGCGGGTGAGAACTGGGCGATGTTGTCGGCGATCCCCGTGTAGAAGTCGTTGCTCTTGGCGCCGTTCACCGACGGGGCGAACCCGGCCTGGTCGTCGAAGAGCGCGTAGTTCTTCGCAAAGAAGTCCATCCAGGCGACGGCCGCCTGCGGGTTCTTGGCGTTGGCGGGGATCGCGAGCGAGAGCTCGACCTTGCCGCCGAGGTTCTTGTTGTCCGCGGCGGTGTCGCTGGCGGGCAGCGGGAAGTAGCCGAAGTCGAAGGCGGAGCCGCCGGCCTTCTGCAGGCTCGTGACGTTCCAGGTGCCGTCGGCCACCATGGCGTACTTCCCGTTGACGAAGTCCGCCGTCATGGTCGCGTAGCTGACGCCGGCGAAGTTGGGCTCTGCGTACCCGTAGAGCTTCTGGAGCTTCGTGAGGACCGCGAGCTGCTTGCCGTCGTTGAGCTTGACCGACCCGTCGTAGAGTCCCTTGGCCAGCGCGTTCTTGGCGTCGGCGGTCGGGTAGGTGCTCTGGATGATGCCCAGCGTGTTGACGCCGGCCGAGTCCTTGCCAGCGATGCCCAGCGGTGTGACGCCCTTGGCTTTGAGCGCGTCACAGGCGGCAACCAGCTCGGACCACGTGGTCGGCACGTTGACCCCGTTGTCCTTGAAGATCTTCTTGTTGTAGTACATGCCGGTGTAGTAGCTGAGGCCGGTAGGCACGCTGTAGCTCTTGCCCTTGTACTTCGTCGCGTCGAGCACCGTCGCGTTGAAGGAGCTGAGGAACGGCTGCCCGGTGAGGTCGAGGAACCCGCCGGAGTCCGCCAGCCGGGCGTCGTCGCCCGCGTTGGTGGCTGGCACGTAGCTGGGCACCTCGCGCGGGAAGGCGACGACGACGTCCGCGCTGCCGGCCGTGAGCCGCGAGGAGCGGGCCTGGTTGTACTGCTCGTTGGGGATCGCGGAGAAGGCGACCTGAACGCCGGGGTGGGCAGCAGTGAAGGCCTTGTTCACCGCCTGGAACCCCGCGTCGGAGCCGGTAGCACTGGAGACGAGCAGGTTGAGCGTCCCGCTCACGTCTCCCCCGACCGTGGGCGCAGCCCCCCCAGCCGCACCGCCGCTGCTGCTGGAGCACGCCGCCAGCAGGGCGCCCAAGGCCACCGCGGACCCCACGGTCCGCAGACCGGTCATTCGAGCCACGCGCAGCTTCAATGTCGCCATGTCGTCTTCTCCCATGTACCAAAACGTTTCGGGTATTCGGAACGTAGCACTCCGGGGAGCGACCAGGGAGGATCGATACCAAAGCGTTTCGCCCCGGGCGGGCGAACCGACTACCCCCGGGGGGGCGGCACGAGCGAGTCGCGGAAGAGGGGGGCCGTGGCCGGCACGTCGACGTCATTCGGGTGCTCACCCGCGACGACCGCCAGCAGCATCCGGGCGGCCGCCTCGCCGAGGGCCCGCGGGGAGGTCGAGACCGTCGTCAGGGCCGGCCGGATGTAGGCGCCGATCTCGAGACCGTCGAAGCCGGTCACCGACATCTGCTCCGGCACCAGCACGCCGCGCTGGCTGGCCCGGGCGATGACCCCGATGGCCATCAGGTCGTTGCCGCAGACCACGGCGGTCGGGTTGGGACCGTCGGCGTCGAGGATCCGGTCGGCCGCCCGGCTTCCGCTCTTGGTGGTGAAGCCACCGTAGACGAGGGGGCCGGGGGGCAGTCCCGCGCCGGCGAGGGCGGCCCGCCAGACACCCACCCGCTGACGCGTGTGGATCAGGCCCCGGCGCCCGCCCACATGGGCGACCTGGGTGTGCCCGAGCGCCAGGACACGGTCCATCAGGCCGGTCAGCCCCGGCAGATGGTCCTGGCGCACGGAGGGGAGCTCGCAGTCCGGCGCCGGGTTGACCGCCACCGCGGGCAGCTCCAGGTCGCGGACGAGCTGGAGCCGGGGGTCTCGCGAGGCCATGTCGATGAGGAACGCCCCGTCGATGCGATGGTCCAGGGCGAGCTGGCGGTAACGCTCCATAGCCGCGCGATGGGTCGGGGCCATCTGAAGGACCAGCGCGTAACCGTGCCGGCCGAGCACCACCTCGACGCCCGCGATGAACCCGGCGAAGAAGGGGTCCGACTCGATCACCGTCGACGGACGCTCGATCACGAGGCCCACGGCGAACGCACGCCTCGCCGACAGGCTCCGACCTCTGAGGGACGGCACCCAGCCGAGCCGGTGTGCGACGTCGAGGATGCGCGCCCGGGTGGAGTCCGAGACCCCCGGCCGCTCGTTGAGCGCGGCGGACACCGAGGAGATGGACACGCCCGCCCCGGCGGCGACGTCGAGGATCGTCACCCTGGACTTCACGGCGACCCTCGCACGGACCAGCCGGCGTCTCCGAGCGACCGAAGGAAGAGGGCCTCGGCCCACGCGGTCCGGTGCAGCTCCTCGGGCGAGACGCTCTCGTCGGGCGCATGGATCCGGCAGGCGGGCTCCTCGACGCCGAAGAGCAGCAGCTCGGCGTCGGGGTTGACCTCTGACAGGACGAGACACAGCGGGATCGCGCCACCTTGACCCGTCGAGACCATCGGCCGCCCGAACGCCGACTCCATCGCCCGACCGAGCGCGGCGTACGCCGGCCCGTCGGTCCGGGCGGCGAACGGTTGACCGAGCGTCTTCGGCTCGACCGTGACGCGTGCTCCCCACGGCGCGGCCGCCTCCAGCTGCCTGACCAAAAGCTGTTGCGCCGCAACGGCGTCCACGCCTGGAGGGACCCTGAGGTTCACCACCGCGCGCGCCTGACCCGATACCGCCGCCGTGACGTCCTTGACCGCCGGACCCTCGATGGCCAGCACCGTCGCCACCGGCCGCGCCCAGAGTGCGTCGCCGACCTCTCCACTCCCGAGCACCTCGACGCCGTCGAGCACCCCGGCGTCGGAACGGAACCGCTCCACCGGGTATGCCGCCCCAGCCCACCGCCCGTCGTGGGCCAGCCCGCCCACCGTGGTCTCCCCCGCGTCGTCGCGCAGGGTGCCGAGGACCTTGATCAGCGCCGCCATCGCGTCCGGTGCCGCGCCCCCGAACGCTCCGGAGTGAACGGGTCCATCGAGCGTCCGCACCGTGACGAGCACGCTGCCGGTGCCCCTGAGGCTGGTCGTCACCGTCGGTGTGCCCGCCTCGACGTTGCCCGTGTCGGCGATGACCACGACGTCAGCGGAGAAGGCGGCCGGGTCGGCCCGGACCAACCCCTCGAGCCCGCCGGTCGACGCCTCCTCGGAGCCCTCGCAGACGACGGTCAGGGACACCGGCCAGCCGCCGTCGACCGCTCGGAGCGCGCGCAGCGCGGTGAGGTGCATGACGAGGTTCCCCTTGCAGTCCGCCGCGCCGCGGGCATACCAGCGCCCGTGCCGCTCGGTGAGCGTCCAGGGGTCCGAGCCCCACGCGGCCGGGTCTCCGGGAGGCTGGACATCGTAGTGGGAGTAGAGCAGCACGCGGGGGGCTCCCGGCGGGCCCTCGGTGCGCCCCACCACGGCCACGCTGCCGTCGGCCGCGTCGAGGAGGCCGACCTCCTCGACGCCGACGACGCGCAGGAGACGGGCGACCTCCTCCGCCGCCCGCCGACCCGCGGGCACGGGTAGGCGATCCTCCGACGCGACCGAGCGGATGGCGACGAGACGTTCGAGGTCGGTGCGCGCCTGCGACATCAGTGCGTCGACCACCGCCCCGAGGTCCTCCGCCGCTGAGGGCGAACCGGTCACAGAAGCTGCCTCAGATAGGTCGGCAGCATCTCCCACCAGGAGGGCCAGTCGTGGTCGTAGCCCGGGCCCCAGTCGTCAAGGCGGTTCGGAATCCCCTTGCTGCCCAACAGGTCGGCCACCTCCCAGGCGCCCTGCGGGTTCTCCCAGCGGCCCGACCCCTGCGCGAGGATGACGAACCGCTCCCGCAGCCGGTCCAGCTGTGGGCCCTCCAGCCCGGGCAGGAAGTGCACCGGCGAGGAGAAGTACAGATCATCGTTGAACCCGCCGATGAGCTGCTCCATGTGGTATGAGCCGCTCAAGCAGACGGCCGCCCGGAACAGCTGCGGCTCACGGCAGAGCAGGGCCAGCGCGTTGAACGCCCCGATGCTCGACCCGGTGACGATGATCTCGTGGTCGCCGCTGTCGGCATGGATCGCCGGCACCACCTCGGAGACGATGGCTTCGTGGTACTGCTTGAACAGCCACATCCGGTGCTCCGGCGACCCTTCGTGGGTGGCCAACGCGCGACCGGCGGTGCTGTCGACCGAGTAGACCTTGATCGCGCCCCCCTCGACCAGGTCGCCGAGGTGGGCGAGCAGCTGGTGTCGCTCGATCTCCTCCGCGTCGCCGCCCGCGGTGGGGAACGCCAGCACGGGCACGCCGTAGTGCCCCCACCGGGCCAGGGTCAGCTCGCGCTCGGTCCTTGGCGAGTGCCAGCGCTCGACCACCTTGTTCACGGGTTTCCTCTCGTTCCTCGGCTACTCGTAGACGAACTTCTGCTCACCCGGGAAGATCCACGTCAACGCGTCACGCAGCCGGTCACGCCAGTTCTCCCAGTTGTGCCCGTCACGGGCCTCGACGTAGCGCACATCCATGCCGGTGTCGCGGAACGTCGAGACCATCGACCGGTTCGGGGTGATGAGCGGTTCGTAGACGCCGCACGTCTGGAAGATCCGGTTCGCGACCACACGAGGGCGGGCGCGATAGGTGTTGACGAACTTCACGACCGGGTCGAACACCGCCCCGCCCCCGTGGGCGACGCCGATGTCGGTGAAGACGAACGAACCCGACTCCAGGAGCAGGGAGCCGAAGACCTCGGGATAGCGCACCGCGGTGGCGAGGGACGCGACCCCGCCGAAGCTCGACCCCATGAGACAGCGCCCGTCGGGCAGGTCGAGCAGGGGGAGGCAGTCGGTGAGGAACGGCACGAGCTCCCGGGCGATGAAGCGCGCGTGGGGCGCGTTGTTCGCGTACTCGACGAGCCGGTCGCCCGGAGGCACGAACGCGGCGACGAGCGGCGCGACCTCACCGCGGTGGATGAGGTTGTCGAGCACCGTCTTGGCGTTGGCGTAGCTGAGGTAGTCGTCGCCGTCGTGGACGATGAGCAACGGGTAGCGCACCACTTCACGGAATCGCGCGGGGCGGTAGACCCGGATCCACTGTTCGCGGCGAAGGGCCTTGCTGCGCAACGACATCGACTCGAGCGAACCGGGCCGGGCCTCCGGGTCCGGCAGGCTCCAGGACGGGACGACGTAGCCGGATGCAGCGGCCACCGACTGTGACCCGAAGGGCCCGTGCGCCACCCGTGGGTTGAGCGGGTCGTTGAGGTACTCCTCGCGCACGCCCCCGCGCACCACCTCGAACTGGTACTCCACCCGCGACCCCTCCGGGAGTTCGATCGTGACCGACCAGAGGTCGGTGTCGGCCAGGCGTCGGAGGGGTAGTGGCTCCGGCAGCCCGACGACCCGGTGACGGACCATCACCTCCTCGGCGTCGCCCCGCCAGAGGAACGTTGCGAACCGGCCCTCGATGATGGGCGCGGTGTGCCGCATGAGGAACCGGTCGACCACACCCGAGTCGGCCGTGGGCAGCCGCTCGCGCAACCGGTTGATCGCCAGCTTTCGGGTATGCCCGCTCGTCGGCGGCGTCGTGGGCGAGCTCACGCCCCCTCCCCCGAACCCACCGTGGCGACCGAGGCGACCGTGGCGACCGTGGCGACCGCAGCGGGCGGTCCGAC
>JALZBI010000488.1 GCA_030947565.1 Actinomycetota bacterium | reverse complement strand
CCACTGGGGTGCTTCGATGTGACCGCCCGGGTGTGCTCGAGGCTTGTGACCGCGATGACGGGGTGTCCCTCGCTCTGGGCCCTCAGGGCCACGCCGACCACCGATCCGTTGACGCCGGAGCTGGACGCGATGAGGAAGACGTCGGCCGGGTCGAGGGTGGACAGAGCGAACAGCTCGTCGACGACCCCGGCGTCACGCTCGAGGGACGCGCCACTCAGCACCGAGGCATCGCGGGACCCGAACAGCACGATGTCTCGCAACGCCATGGCCCGGGTGGGGATGAGACCGCCGGCGCGGCCCGCAATCTCCATCGCGAACGCCTGGGAGTGGCCGGTTCCGAAGGCCTGCAGCACGCCCCCCGCCTGGACCGACCGGACCACCAGGTCAATGGCGGCGTCCAGGCCGCCGGCGGCGGCATCGTCGGCGACGGCCTGCAGGCGCGACGTCACCTCGTGGTGGAACCGCGAGAAGGTGTCAGTCATCGGCGCTCCAGACTCCGGTCAGTGGGGCTCCTGCGTCGGGGCGGCGTTCGCGGCTCCCGGTTCAGCGGCCGCCGATGTGGGGCGACCGCGGCCGCCGAGGCGGCCAGGGTGGTGGCCGTGCGGGAGAAGTTCTGCTGGGCGACCACGAGGTAGAGCAGGTCGATCGCGAAGAGCTGGGCGTGCTTGGCCGACAGGTCGTCCGGTCTCAGGTACTCGTCGGGAGCCATGGTGGAGATGTGGATGTCGGCCACCGTGGCGAGCCGTGACTCGGGGTTGCTGGTCAGTGCGACGGTCAACGCTCCTGACGACTTGGCCTGGAGCAGCATCTCGATGGTCTCGCGAGTGCGGCCGGTGTTGGAGATGGCGATGGCGATGCTGTCCTCGTCGAGCAGTGCGGCACTGGTGAGCCCGTCGTGGACCTCCCGCCACGCGTGAGCGTTGATGCCGATCCGGTAGAACCGGGCCTCGGCTTCCGTGGCCATGAACGCGCTTCCGCCGATGCCGTAGATGTCCACCCGGGAACGGGTCGCCACGGCGTGCGCGACCCGCACGATGTCGTCGAGCACGATCGACTCGGACGTCGCCTGGAGGGCCACGAGGTGCGAGCCGGTCAGGGTGCGCAGCACCTCGTCCGGGGTGTCGTCGGGACCGAACGCCCGACCGATGTCGACCCGCCACGTCTCGTCGGCCCGCATCCGTCCGGCGTCGGCGGCGACGCCGACCCGGAAGGGGACGTAGCCGGCATACCCGATCAGCCGGCAGAAGCGGGTCACCGTTGCGGGTGACGTCCCGGCCCGTGCTGCCAGCTCGGTGATCGACATGTCGAGAGGAGCGAGAGGCTCCTCCAGCAACAGCGTCGCCAGCTTCGCCATGGTGCCCGACATCCGGTGGACGTTGGCCTGGATGCGGCTGTGGACACCGGCCGGCGCGGGGGCAGCGGCCTGGGGGGAGTCGGTCACAGTCGTCATCGTCTGAAAATCCATCTCAGTAAGTCGGCGGAACAGTGAAAAGTATTCTCAGGCAGCCGTCCCTGCGCTCCCCAATTCGGGTTTCAGGTCGGTAACAATGCGGTGGCGGAGTGGTGCACCTCTGTCCACGTTCGGGGGCATGAGCCTCGCGTCATCCTCGAGCGTGATCTCGGAGTGTTGTACCCCCCAGGAGGGGTGCAGCGCTCCGAGATCACGTACGCGAAAGTCGGGTTCGGCTCCCGAACCGCCCTCGGCACGCCAGGGCTATGAGCGGCTTCTCGCGCCAGAACGCGACCGCGCAGTCGAGGTCGCTGACCGGCAGGATGACGACCTCCAGGCTCGAGTCCTCCGGGCCGGTCACTTCTCGGCGAGGAGAGCGTTCTGAGGCACCTCGACGGTCCTCGTGGAGCTGAGGGTGGGGCCACAGAGGTCCAGACGCGAGGACCCGGGTCGCGAAGCGATCCGGGTCTCGTGGGTGGAGCTGAGGGGACTCGAACCCCTGACCCCCTCCATGCCATGGAGGTGCGCTACCAGCTGCGCCACAGCCCCGTTCATCCCTGGTGGGGACTGCGAGAGTCTAGCCAGCCGGGAGGTGCCCACCCAAATCCTCCAGCCGCGCACCGGGCGCGGAGCCCACGGTTCGGGAGTCCTGGGGTCGGGATACCGTCGGCGGCACTCCCGAAGCAGCCTCAGCCGTGGTCAGACCGTGATGAGATCGACGCGCTCCAGTGACTCTCGGACGGGGCACGGTCCCTAGCGTGGGAGTCTCGGG
>JALZBI010000137.1 GCA_030947565.1 Actinomycetota bacterium | reverse complement strand
GCCGACGGTCGTGTGGGCGGTGGCGACCCACACGACCAGTGCGGGCAGCGCCAACACGAGCCAGGAGGTCGCCGCGGCCGAGGCCCCGGACGCCGGGGCCTGCCACCAGGGCGCGGGCTCCCGGTCCGGGTCCCGGCGGGGGGCGCGGCGGGTGCCCTGGTCAGGCGCGGCGAGGACGCGGTCGCGGAGGGTGTCGAGAAGGGTCATGTCAGGTCAATGGTGGCCGCTCTCCGGCCCCCGGGTGAGGAGGGCACGCCGTCCGGACGGCCCTTTATCCGGGGCCAGGAGGGGTTCAGCGGGTGAGGGACTGCATGACCTCGCGCATGAGGGCCGCGGTCTCGGACGGCGTCTTGCCCACCCTGACTCCGGCGGCCTCGAGGGCCTCCTTCTTGGCCGCGGCGGTGCCGGACGAGCCCGAGACGATGGCGCCGGCGTGGCCCATCGTCTTGCCCTCAGGAGCGGTGAACCCGGCGACGTAGCCGACGACTGGCTTGGTCACGTGGTCCTTGATGTAGGCCGCCGCCCGCTCCTCGGCGTCACCGCCGATCTCGCCGATCATGACGATGGCGTCGGTGTCGGGGTCGTTCTCGAACGCCTCGAGGCAGTCGATGTGCGTCGTGCCGATGACCGGGTCGCCGCCGATGCCGACTCCGGACGAGAAGCCGAAGTCCCGCAGCTCGTACATCATCTGGTAGGTCAGGGTGCCGGACTTCGACACCAGGCCGATCCGTCCCGGGCCGGCGATGTTGGCCGGGATGATCCCGGCGTTGGACTGTCCGGGGCTGATGAGGCCGGGGCAGTTGGGGCCGATGATGCGGGTGCCGCCCTTGGCCTGCGCGTAGGCGTAGAACTCCGCGGTGTCCTTGACCGGGATGCCCTCGGTGATGACGACGACGAGCGGTACGCCCGCGTCGACCGCCTCGACGACGGCGGCCTTGGCGAACGGCGGCGGGACGAAGACGACGGACACGTCCGCCCCGGTCTGCTCGACCGCGTCCGCAACCGAGCCGAACACCGGCACGGTGACCCCGCCCTCGAAGTCGACGCTCTGCCCGGCCTTGCGGGGGTTGACGCCGCCCACCACCTGGGTGCCGGAGGCGAGCATCCGGGTCGTGTGCTTCATGCCTTCCGACCCGGTCATGCCCTGGACGATGACCGTGGAGTCCTTGGTCAGGAAGATCGCCATGTCAGTGGGTCCTTACTTCGCCGCAGCAGCGAGCTCGGCGGCCTTGCGGGCCGCGCCGTCCATGGTGTCCTCGACGCTCACGAGGGGGTGGGCCCGCTCGGCGAGGATGCGGCGGCCCTCCTCGACGTTGTTGCCGTCGAGGCGCACGACGAGGGGCTTGGTGGCCTCGTCGCCCAGGGCGTCGAGCGCACCGACGATGCCGTTGGCCACTGCGTCGCAGGAGGTGATGCCGCCGAAGACGTTGACGAACACCGACTTCACCTGAGCGTCGCCCAGGATGACGTGCAGCCCGTTGGCCATGACCTCAGCCGAGGCGCCGCCGCCGATGTCGAGGAAGTTGGCCGGCTTGGGCGGGGCGTCGAGTCCTCGGTCGGCCGCCAGCTGCTCACCGGCGTAGGCGACGACGTCGAGGGTCGACATGACCAGCCCGGCGCCGTTGCCGATGATGCCGACGTCGCCGTCGAGCTTGACGTAGTTGAGGTGCTTGGCCTTGGCCGCCGCTTCGAGCGGGTCGGCCGAGGCGGCGTCCTCGAGGGCGGCGTGGTCCTCGTGGCGGAACGCGGCGTTCTCGTCGAGGGTGACCTTGCCGTCGAGGGCCACAATCGAGCCGTCGGAGGTCTTGACGAGAGGGTTGACCTCGACGAGCGTCGCGTCCTCCTCGCGATAGACGTCCCACAGCCTCTTCAGGACCTCGGCGATGGGGCTCTTGTCGGCCTCGTCGAAACCGGCGGCGTCGACGATCTCGCGCGCCTTGGCGTCGTCGATGCCGACGTTGGGGTCGACGGGTGTGCGGGCCAGCGCGTCGGGGCGCTCGACCGCGAGCTGCTCGATCTCCATGCCGCCCTCCTTGCTGCACATGGCGAGGTAGGTGCGGTTGGCCCGGTCGAGCAGCACCGAGAAGTAGTACTCCTCGGCGATCGAGGCACCCTGGGCGACCATGACGCGGTTGACCGTGAGGCCCTTGATGTCCATGCCGAGGATGGCCTCACCGGCGGTCGCCGCCTCGTCGGGGCTCTTGGCGACCTTGACCCCCCCGGCCTTGCCGCGTCCGCCCGTCTTCACCTGAGCCTTGACGACGACGACCCCGCCGCTCCGGGGGCCGATGGTCTCGGCCGCGGCCCGCACCTCGTCGACGGTGTCGGCCACGAGGCCCGCCAGGACGGGTACGCCGTGCGCCTCGAACATGTCTCGCGCCTGGTATTCGAACAGGTCCACGCCGGTCATCCCATCGTCGAAGCTCGGTGCTGGGTGCTAAATCCACTCACTGCTGAGGCCGGCACCCGAGAGGCCCGGGCCGTTCAGCGGGCCGACTCTATCGGCCGGCCGGGTCACCGTGAGCGGTCGGCTCCACTCAACCGACGTCGACGGCCTGACCGGCGGGGGACCAGGAGCACCCAGACCGGCCCGTCCGCCATGGCGATGGGCCGGCCGGACCGAACCGGAACCCGGGGTCGCCCGACGTCGCACCGGTCCCGGCCCGAGCCAGGAGCGCCCGGGTGTCGCCGATGACGTTGTAGGGCGCCTTACGGTCTCCGGCCCGGCGGTAGCCCTTCGTCGACGCGTCGGCGGGGATGGCGGCGAGGTCGACGCCGTCGACGAACCGAGCGGGTGCGAGCCGCGCCACCCGAGTAGGCCAGTGCCACGTGGCCCCAGTTCGCGAGGAGCGTCACGTCGGAGTCACGGGCGCTCCGCATCGGACCCACCTCACCGGGTATGCCGACGGGCGCGGCGGAGGAGAACGGCGGAGGAGAACATTGGGAGGACGCGGGTCAGGCCGCCCTCGACCGGCTCGACGTCGACGACCGCGGCGCGCTCGAGCCCGATCCGAGACCGCGAACCCACCGTGTCGTCGATCTTGACCGCCAGCATCGTGCCGCTCGGGAGCGAGGCAAGGGCTGGCGGGGGCGGGCGGCTCGGCCGTGGTCTGCCCTGCCGGACTGGTCTGCCCTGCCGGAAAGTCGGCGGCGCCGTGCTGGTCGGCGGCGCCGTGGCGGGCGATGCGGCGCGGGAGCAGCCCGTGAGGACAAGGGCGCTGGTCGCCGTCATGTCGCCGTGACGGCCGAGGTCGTGAGGCGTTCGTGCACAAACCGGCCAGACCGGCACCGGTGGCCGAAGGGTGCCACGGCATCCGGGAGTCAGTCGGGCGCAACACGGTCCGGGAGCGTAGGTCATCTGGTTGCATAGCAACGACGACGTGACGTGTCGCGGCAATGGGATGGTTGTGGGGCCGCAGCCCCTTGGCGGCCCCACAACCTTCCGGTCGCCGACGACGCGGTCATACCGGGGCTTTCGCTCCCGGTCCACCACTCGCGTGGTGTCCGGATCGCGCCCGCAGCGGGAATGCGGGGATCCGACCCTGTCCGCCATCAACTCGGAGCACCGCGGCTATGGGGGGGTGACGCGTTGTTCCGTGTCTCTATGGTGAGCCCCTGCGCCGCCTGCGGCGAGGAATTTTACCAACTCTTTAACGTTTCCTGGGCACTTCTCGGGCCGATCCAGCCCGCCGCCACTCTCACCGGCCGTCAGCAGCGGACGTCTGCCTCAGCGCGTGAGACCCACCGCCTCAGCGGTCCGGGTCGACGTTGGCCCGGACCCACGCCACGATGTCGGTGGTCGTCGCCCCCGGGGTGAACACGGTGGCGACGCCCATGGCCTTCAGCTCCGGGATGTCGTCCTCCGGGATGATGCCGCCCCCGAAGACGACGATGTCAGAGGCGTCTCGCTCCTTCAGCAGGGCCACGACCTTGGCGAACAGCGTCATGTGGGCGCCGGAGAGGACGGACAGGCCCACGGCGTCGGCGTCCTCCTGGATGGCCGCCTCGACGATCTGCTCGGGCGTCTGGTGCAGGCCGGTGTAGATGACCTCCATGCCGGCGTCGCGCAACGCCCGCGCGACCACCTTGGCGCCGCGGTCATGGCCGTCGAGACCCGGTTTGGCGACCACGACGCGGATGGGGGTCGACGTCGTCGACACCAGGGACTCGCTCATGGGCCGAAGCGTAGCGAAGCACCCTGCGCGGGGTTACTGTCGCCGGACCATGACCCTGCTCCCGGGTAGGCCGTCTATGCGCGGCCGCTGCACTGCCGACGATGCCGACGATGCCGACGATGCCGACACCAGGGGTGAGCGGCGACGTCCGCGGCTGAGTCAGCGAACGCTGCTGGGGGCGGCGAGCGCCTCGGTCGGCCCCCTTGCCGCAGCCGCAGCCACCGCGGGCCAGCTGATGCGCGACACCGCCCGTGCTCTGGCGACGCCGACCGGGCTCATGGGCGCGACCGTCGAGGCGGTCTGGCTGGGAACCCATCTGGCCATCTACCCCTGGGGGCTGGTGGGGGCGCGGGCGCGGGACCTCTCTCATGACTACCGGATCGAGCATTTGGCCCCGGTGCAACGCGGCCTGGCCATCTCGGACATCGAGGCGGCCGGCACCCCGATCCTGCTGCTGCACGGCATGGCCGACAACCGTTCGGTCTTCACCCTGCTCCGGCTCGGCCTGCGCCGGCGCGGCTTCGGGCAGGTCACGACCATGAACTACTCCATCCTCACCGGTGACGTGCGCGTCGCCGCCGCCCAGCTCGCCGAGGAGATCGAGCGGATCGTCGCCGAGACGGGGTACGAGCGGATCCACGTCGTCGGCCACAGCATGGGCGGGCTCATCGCCCGCTACTACGTCACCCGGCTGGGCGGCGACGCCCGCGTGCATACCCTCGTCACGCTGGGCAGCCCGCACCACGGGACCTACCTCGCCTACGGTTGGCCGAGCCGGCTGACCCGCCAGCTGCGGCCGGGCAGCCCGCTCATGCACGAGCTCGAGCAGCCGGTGCACGGCTGTCGCACGCGGTTCCTCTGCTACTGGTCCGACATCGACCAGCTGATGTTCCCGCAGCGCACCGCCGCGCTCGACCATGCCGACCTCAACGTCACCAACATCGAGATGAACGGGGTGGGCCACATGAGCCTGCCCATCATGCGGTCGGTCGTGCACGGGATCTCCGGTGCCCTGGCCCACCTCGGGTCCGACGGCAGCACCGTGGCCCCCGGCGCGACGCCCTTCGGCGGGCGTGGCCGGTCCGTCGCCTGACGCGACCGGCACGACCGAGCCCCATGAGGGTTTGAGGTCACGAAAAGGTCACGGTAAGGTCAACGGCTGTCCCCATCCTGGCCCGCCCCGAGGAATACTCCCCTTGCCTCACGACCGCCACCGTGGGCAGCACCGTGCCCCGGCAGGGCGCCACCGTGCTCCCACCCGTGCTCCCACCCGTGTCGACCCCAGCGTCGACCCCCGGCGACGGTTCACCCGACCCGGCTTCCTCCTGCCGGCCGCCGCTGCGGCGACCCTGGTCCTGGCCGCGACCGGTGCCCACCTCGGCGGCTCGACGGGTTCGGTCAGCGCGGTCCGCGAGGTGGGCGCCGGACCCATCGGCCCAGCCGGGGAGAACGTCAGTGCGTCCGTCGTGAGCACGATCGCGATCGTCGACCCGATAGAGCGGGTCGACCAGGACCGGGTCGCCCGAGGTTCCGACCGTGGGTCGACGGCCACCGACGCGGCGGTCACGACCCAGGTTGAGGCGGACGCAGAGGCTCGGGCGGCCAAGGCGGCCGCCGACGCCCGGGCCGCGACGACCGGGTGGGTCGCCCCCGTCGGTCCCGGCTCGCAGCTCACGAGCGGCTTCGGTATGCGGTGGGGCGTGATGCACCCGGGCCAGGACTTCGCCGTGCCGGTCGGCACCCCGGTCAGGGCCATGTCAAGCGGCACCGTGACCTTCGCCGGCTGGAGCGGTGGCTACGGCAACAAGGTGGAGATCCAGTACTGGGACGGAACCGTCTCCTGGTTCGCCCACAACAGCCAGCTTCTTGTCGCCCAGGGTGAGCAGGTGACCCCCGGCGAGACCGTGTCACTGTCCGGCAACACCGGACACTCCACCGGTGCGCACCTGCACCTCGAGATCCACCCCGGCAACGGCACCCCGGTGCCCCCGATCGGCTGGCTGACCGCCAAGGGGATCCTCCCCTGAGCTTTGAGGGCGGCCCGAGCCGGCTGCCGGTTCCCTTGACCGTCTGGGGCGGTCCGATGGTCATCCTGCTCGCGTCGTCACCGACGTGGCGGGCCGGGTGAGCGGGTCGGTCGGCGGGGTCGGCCGGGCCCCTTGCGCCCGGACGTGGGCCGATGCCACCTTCGGTTCATGGCCGCCGCAGACATCGATCGCTACCTCGCCGACGTCGAGGAACCCGGGCGCAGCACCCTCGAGCAGCTGCGCCGGACGATGCTGTCCATCGTCCCCGAC
>JALZBI010000487.1 GCA_030947565.1 Actinomycetota bacterium | reverse complement strand
GGGATGGTCGTCGGCGCGCCGGAGGTGGCGTAAGCAGCGGCCTGCTGGAGAGGAGCGACGGTCTGCCGACGGGGGATGGGGGTCGCGTAGACGAAGGCCGGGAGCGGCATACCGCCGGCGACCGGGTGGGTGTCAACCGAGAGGTAGTGACCCAGCCAGGTGCGGACGGACTCCTCGTCGCTGGCCGCCGTGCTGCTGGGGCCGTCGTGGCCGCCATCCATCCAGCGCACGGCGACCGGGGTGCCCTGTGCCGTGAGAGCCCGAGCGGTCGCGTCGGCCTGGGCCAGCCCGAAGAGCGAGTCGGTCATGCCCTGGACGAGATAGGTGGGGGCCTTCAGGCCGGCCAGCACCGCGCGCGGGCTGTGGGCGTGCAGCAGGGTGAGCAGCTCGGGGCTCGGCGTGCCGCTCTGGGCGGCGGCGAGGAACAGCCGGCAGACCGTCGGGTCGAAGCGCCCGCAGACCGGCGAGGTCGGTGGCCCCCCCGATCCGGGCCGGGACGCTCCGGCGATGGACGACTGGAAGAAGGCCGAGGCCCACAGTTGCTTGAAGGGCCCCGGGGTCGTCGTCGGGTCGAGCTGGGCGGGCGTCGTCGGCTGTCCCGCGGCGGTCGTCGTGACCTGCTGGGGGAAGAAGGCCTCAGCCAGGTCGTTCCACGTGATGGAGGCGGCGACGGCGTCGACCCGCTGGTCGGTGGCGCCGAGCATGAGTGCGAGGGCGCCGCCGTAGGAGCCGCCGGCCACGCCCACCCGCGGGTCGCCCGGCGCGTCGAGCTTGACCTCTGGCCGGGTCGCCAAGCGGTCGACGAGGGCGCGGGCGTCAGCCACCTCGTAGGCGGGGTCGTCGAGGTGGATCCGCCCACCGGAGGCGCCGAATCCTCGAGCCGACCAGGTAAGGACGACGTAGCCGCGGCCGGCGAGGTCGCGGGCCTGGTCGGCGAGGTCGGCCTTGCTGCCGCCGAAGCCGTGGGCCAGCAGCACCGCCGGGTGGGTGCCGCCACCCGACGGCGTGAAGATGCTGGAGTCCAGGCTGACCGCCGTGCCGTCGGGCTCCGCACCGACCGGCACGGTGAGGGTCTCCTCGACGCCGGGGGCGGCCGCATCGGCATACGCCGTCGCGGCGCTTGAGGCGGCGACCATGCTCGCCGCCGCGAGCAGCGCGGCCGCGCCGGCGGCCCTCACCCTCATGCGCGACCTTAACCCGGCCGACCGACGCGGCCGGGACCGGTGTCAGCGCAGGGCCGGCTCGGCCGGCCGGGCCACCTCGTGCAGGTCGATGCCCTTGGTCTCGGGCAGGGTGAGGATCGTCAGGCCCGAGATCAGCATCAGGGCGATGGCGTAGAACGGGACGGCCGCGAGACGGCTGACAAGATGCGGTGGTGAGCTCCATCGCGGTGATCGGCGTGCTCGTCCTCGCGGCGACGCCGATCGGAGACCCGCGAGACGCCTCGCCCCGGCTGGTCGACGAGCTGCGACGCGCGGCCGTCGTGGCCGCCGAGGACACCCGACGGCTGCGGCGACTCACATCAGACCTCGGCGTGGCGACGACGGGGCAGGTGGTCAGCTACCACGAGCACAACGAGGCCGCCAAGACCACCGACCTCATCGGGCGGCTGCTGGCCGGTGACCGGGTGGTCCTCGTGACCGACGCGGGTATGCCCTCGGTGTCCGACCCGGGCTATCGGCTGGTCCTCGCGTGTGTGCGCGCCGGCATCCGCGTCACCTGCGTGCCCGGGCCGAGCGCGGTCCTCATGGCGCTGGCGGTGTCGGGTCTTCCGGTCGACCGGTTCTGCTTCGAGGGCTTCCTGCCTCGCAAGGGTGGCGAGCGCACCCGGGCCCTCCAGCAGCTCGCCGACGAGCGCCGCACCATGGTGTTCTTCGAGGCGCCGCACCGGTTGGCGTCGACCCTGGAGTCGATGGCCGCGACGTTCGGAGCCGACCGCAGTGCCGCCGTATGCCGCGAGCTCACCAAGACCTACGAGGAGGTCCGCCGCGGCGGGCTGGCCGAGCTGGCCGAGTGGGCGCGGGACTCGGCCCGGGGGGAGATCACGGTCGTCGTCGCCGGCGTGCGCGGGGCGGTGGCGGAGGTCGCCGACCTGCTGCCCGGCATCCTGGAACGGGTGGCCGGGGGGGAGCGTCTGAAGGACGTGTGCGCTGACGTGGCGGCCCGGACGGGCGGGTCGAAGAAGGCGCTCTACGACGCGGCGGTGGCCGCCCGATGAGCAGACGTCCCTACCC
>JALZBI010000486.1 GCA_030947565.1 Actinomycetota bacterium | reverse complement strand
CTCGTCGGCCTCGAACGCCAGCACCCACTCGTAATCGCCCAGGGCGAACGCCGCCACGGTGTTCGCGCGGACGTCGGGGTAGTCGCGCGCCAGCTTCCCGTGCTCGACGAGCATGTCGCGGCGCTGAGCGTCGTCGATGAGGTACCAGTCGTAGGAGCGGACGAACGGGTAGACGCAGATGTAGGTCTTGGGTGCCTCAGCGGCGAGGAACGCCGGGACGTGGCTCTTGTTGAACTCAGCCGGCCGGTGCAGCGCCGCCACCGACCAGACCGGCTCCATGGCCGAGCCGAGCTCGGTGCGCAGGAAGCGGTGGTAGGCCGACTGCAGCTGCTCGATGGTCGCGGCGTGCCACCAGATCATCACGTCGGCGTCGGCCCGCAGCCCAGCCACGTCGTAGAACCCCCGCACGACCACGCCTTCGCCGTCGAGGTCGCTCACCAGGGCGGTCACCTCCGCCGCCAGCTTGTCCCGGTCCTCGGGCAGGGGCTCGACCGACGCGAACACCGACCACATGGCATACCGGATCGACTCGTTGATCTCGCGGACGGCTGACGGGGCGGGCTTGCGGCTCATGGCCTCATTGTCGCAACGCCTGAGTGCGCTCTCGAACCCGGGCCGCAACCTCACGAGCGGCCTCACGACCGGAGGCGACACAGGCCGGGATGCCTACGCCCTGGTATGCCGCGCCTGCCACCGCCAGCGCGGGGAGGGTCGCGACGTGCTCGAGGATCGCCGCCACCCGGTCGAGGTGCCCGACGGCGTACTGCGGCAGGCCTCCGCCCCAGCGCTGGACGTGGGTGTCGAGCGGGTCCGGGAGGTCAGGACCGAGGACCTTCCGCAGGTCGCGCAGGGCCAGGTCGGCGAGGTCGGCGTCGTCGCGCTGGAGGACGGCGGTCTCTCCGGCTCGCCCCATCGAGGCCCTGAGGAGGACGGTGTCCGCGTCCAGCGCGTCGACCCACTCCCACTTGGCCGAGCTGAAGGTCGCGGCCTTGATGCTGAGCCGCTCGAGCGGGGGGACGAGGAACCCCGACCCCACGAGCCGGGTGGCTGCCGTCCGCGGCAGGGCCAGCGTGACGATGGCGACCGAGGCGTAGTCGATGTCGGCCAGGAGCCGCGCGGCGCCGGGCGCGTGCGGCCCCAGCAGCCGAGACGTGGGTGCCGCGGGGACGGCGAGGACGACGCCGTCGGCGTCCGTCACGGTCACGTCGGTCGTCGGGCCGGTGAGCAGGCGCCAGCCGGTGGGCGTGCGGGTGAGCTCGCGCACGGTGCTGCCCGTCCGAATCTCGACGCCGCGCGCGTCTAGCGTGGTCACCAGGCGGGTGACCAGCTCGCCGAGGCCCCCGACCGCACCGGCGAACACCGGTCCGGCGTCCGTTGCCGGCGGGATGGCAGCGGCCACCGCGGTGATGGACGTGCCCCACCGGGCTGCCGCCCAGAGCCCGGGTACGGCGGCCCGGAGCGAGATGTCCCGCGCGTGACCGGCATACACCCCGGCCAGCAGAGGTTCGACGAGCCGGTCGACGACGGCGTCACCGAGCCGCTCGGCCACGAGGTCGCCGACGGACACGTCGCTGTCGGCCGGTGTGCCCGGCCGCTCAGCGCGGGCGCGGGCGACCTCGTCGGGGGTGAGGACCCCGGCTGCTCCGCCGGGGTCGGAGGGGATGCCCATGAGGGTGCGGGCCGGGAGGGGGTGCAGCCCGCCGCGACTGAAGATCGCCGCCGGCACCGGACGCGGATGGACGATGCCGGCCGACAGCCCGGCCTCGTGGACCAGCTGGAGGGCCTCGGGACGGCGCGCCAGCATCGACTCGGCGCCGACATCGATGCGGTGACCGGCGACTTCGGCGGTGCGCAGCTTGCCCCCGGGCTTTCGCGCACCCTCGAGGACGATGACACGACAATCGTTGTGCTGCAACAATTCCCACGCGGCAGCGAGCCCGGCGATGCCGGCGCCGACGACGACGACGGTGGGCGGGCTCACGGCTCCACCCTGTCATTACCGAACCGTGATGCAACGGTCGGCTCGGTGCCGCGTGTCTCACCGGTGAACCCATCCGCCGGGATGGCCACCCCCAGGAGGTATGCCGTGTCCCTACCCCGCGCGTCACGTCCCACCGCGCTCGCCGGCCTCGGCCTCGTCGCCGTCCTGACCCTGGGCGCCTGCTCGGCGTCCGGGGCCAGCGGGGCGTCATCCGGCGCAGCGCTCGGCTCCTCCTCCGGCGTCGCGGCGGGTAGCGC
>JALZBI010000485.1 GCA_030947565.1 Actinomycetota bacterium | reverse complement strand
CCTCGTCGTCGTCCGGGCCCTCGGGCTACACCGGCTCCGGTTCGGGTTCCGGTTCGTCGCGCGGTGGCGCCGCCGCCTTCTCGGCCGGCACCCGCGCAGGCGCCCGCAAGCGCTGACCGCCCAAGCCGTCGCGTGCGGCGGGACCGGCCCGGCGGGTCAGACCGGCCGCGGGTCCGGGCTCGACTCCTTGAGCCGGACCATGCCCTCCTGAGCGGCCGAGGCCACGAGCCGACCGTCGACCCCGAACATCCGCCCGTTCGCTAGACCCCGCCCGCCCTGCGCGGACGGGGTCTGCTGCGTGTAGAGGGTCCACTCGTCGGCCCGGGCCGGGCGGTGGAACCACATCGCGTGGTCGAGGCTCGCGACTCGCAGCCGCGGGTCGGACCAGGCCAGCCCATGGCGGCGGAGCACTGGCTCGAGCAGCGAGAAGTCCGACGCATACGCCAGGACGGCCGCGTGCAGGAGCGGGTCGTCGGGCAGCGGTCCGGTGGTGCGCAGCCAGACACTCTGGTGGCTGTCGCGGTCGTCGCTCGGTCGGGCGAACAGCCCACCGTCCACGTGCCGCAGGTCGATCGGCCGTGGCCGGGCGAAGCCCCGGGCCATCGGCTGGCTGCTTCCCGCGATGGCCATGGCGGCGGTCGGAAGGCTGTCCGGGTCGGGAGCCGGCGGCATCTCGTCCTGGTGGTCGAGCCCGCCGGCCGGTTCCTGGAAGGAGGCGATCATCGACAGGATGGGCACGCCGTACTGGATGGCCTGGACCCGCCGGGTGGAGAACGACCGGCCGTCGCGGATCCGCTCGACCGCGAACCGGATCGCGTGCCGGTCGTCGCCCGGGCGCACGAAGTAGCCGTGCAGGGAGTGGATCGGGCGCGCGGCGTCGTGACCGACCCCCTCGACGGTGCGGCCGGCGGCGATCACGGCCTGGG
Source organism: Actinomycetota bacterium (assembly GCA_030947565.1). GTDB lineage: Bacteria > Actinomycetota > Actinomycetes > Actinomycetales > Dermatophilaceae > Lapillicoccus. The sequence goes on along the minus strand of JALZBI010000485.1, from coordinate 1,312 downwards.
CGAGGACCTGGCCGCCGAACACCCGACCGTGCGGCTGCCGCTGGCTCTGCCCGACGAAGACGCGCGCCGCCGACTCGCCGAGGTCGGTCTCCTCGTCGCCCTCGACTCCGTCGACGGTGATGTGGGCGTCGCCGAGGTCGCGCAGGTCCAGGACGTCGAGCAGCTCGGTCAGCGGGTCGGGATACGCGACGGGCTGCTGCTCGTCTGACGGCTCGGTCACGGCCCCGACTTTATGCGGTGGCGGACCTGTCCAAGAGATGCTTGACAGGTAGTCGGGGTGAGTGCACGCTCCCCAACATGTCTTTGGCAGATGAGCCCGACGGTGCGGTCCACCGGCTCCGGGCGCTGGCGCACCCAGTGCGGCTCGAGATGCTGTCGCTGCTCACCGGTGCCGCCCTGAGCGCGGCCGAGGTGGCCCGCGAGCTGGACATCAGCCAGGCCAACGCGTCCTACCACCTGCGCCTGCTGCTGGCCGCCCGCCTGCTCGTCGTGGCGAGCGAGGAGAAGGTCAACGGGGGGGTCGCGAAACGCTACCGGCACCTGTGGGACCAGCCGCCGCCTGAGACGGGGACCCGGTCGCAGGGCGACGTGGAGGCTGAGGTCCGCACCATGGTGGACGCGGTCTCGCGCCGGTTCACCCGCCGGATCCCAGGGCAGCCCGGGCACTACACCGACGCCGACCTCTGGGTGCAGCCGGTGGTGTGGCAGGAGGTCAAGAACCTGCTGACCCAGGCCTCGCGGCTCATGCACGCCGAGGCCCAGCCATCCCACGCCGAGGGCACGGTGCGGGCGAACCTGTCGATCATGGCGTTCCGCCTCGAGGACCGGCCGTGAGCCCGACGTGGGGTGAGTCGTTCGGAGTCCTCCGTGAGCGGCGGTTTGCGTGGTACTTCGCCGCTCGCACGGTGTCGACCGTCGGCTCGGCCATGGCGCCGGTCGCCCTGGCCTTCGCCGTGCTGAGGATCAGCGACTCGGCGGCCGCGCTGGCCCAGGTGCTCACCGCACGGACCGCGGCGCTGGTGCTCTTCCTGCTCATCGGTGGCGTGGTGTCAGACCGGTTCTCCCGGACCGCGGTGATGCAGGTCTCGCACATCTTGACGGCGCTCACGCAGGGCGCGGCGGCGGCGCTCGTCATCACCGGGCACGCCCAGCTGTGGATGGTGATCGGGATCGAGACGGTCAACGGTGCGGTCTCGGCGTTCGCCATGCCCGCGATGATGGGGGTGGTGCCGCTCGTCGTTGACCGGGCACGGCTTCAACCGGCCAACGCGCTGCTGTCCTTCAGTCGCAGTGGGCTGGCCGTCGTCGGGCC
>JALZBI010000136.1 GCA_030947565.1 Actinomycetota bacterium | reverse complement strand
GCGGAGTGGTCGCGTCCCCGCCGGTCGCCGGCTGCGGACCGGGCGGGGTCCGGCTGGCGACGTCCTCACTCACGCGGCCACCTTGCCCCACGCCTCTGACCGGCCGCCGGGCGGGGGCCGGGGCCGGCCGCCGGGCTCCTCACTCCAGTCGTGAAGGTCGAGGATGCGCGCCGCGAGCTTGTGTGGTGCCGGCAGCAGGTCGCGGGGAAAGAGGGTGACTCCGGTATGCACGTAGTCGCCGGCCCAGTGGCGGACCAGCTCGGGCAGGTATGCCGCGTCAGTGCCCCGCTTCGGGCCCGGCGAGCGGAACCGAGCGCGAGCGGGTGGCCCGCAGCCGAGCCGTCAGGTCTTCGCGGACGGCATCGTCGACGGATCCGCTATCGCGTTGATGCTTCGTCATCCCGGCCCCTGCCGCCGACACCGGCCGCCTGCAGACGGCTGCAGACGGCTGCCCGGTCACGCGCTCCGACGGAGCCGCTCGAGGGTGGACGACCGCAGGGCGCCGAGATCCGCCCCGAGGTCGGCGAGGACCGCGCCGCCCGGCCCCTCGGCGTCGAGCACCCCGAGCAAGAGGTGTTCGGAGCCGATGTGGGTGTCACCGTTCGCCACAGCCTGGCGGATCGAGCGCTCCAGTGCCTTTTTGGCGTCGGGGGTGAACGGGACATGTCCGCTTACCCGGCTGAACCACCGTCTCGTGCGGCGGGCGGGTGTCGCGCCGTCGAGAGCGCCCGTGCCGAAGGTGTCCTCGACCGAGCGGCGGACCTGGTCGAGGTCGATCCCGATGCTCTTCAGGGCGTCGGCGTCCAGGTCCTCGGCCCGGCCGGAGCCCGCCGCGCGCGCGGTCCGGGCCGCGTCGGCGGTGACCCCTGCTGCGCGCAGGACCTCACCCGCGACGCCCCCGTCGTCGGCCAGGGCGACGACGACGTGCTCGGTGCCGATCCAGGCGTCCCCGGCCCGGACCGCCTCCTGTTGCGCGCGGACCACGATGCCCCGGGCACTGGTCGTGAAGCGTTCGAACATGGTCAGACCTTCCTCGACGGGGTGGGTGCGGTGGTGGGTGTGCTCGGTGCGGCGGGTGGGCCCAGGGCGGAGCCGTACTTCTGGTGGACGGCCTGCCGGGACACTCCGAGCGTTCCGGCGATGTCCTGCCACGACCAGCCCTGCTCGCGGGCCCGGCCGACATGCAGCCGCTCCAGGCGTTCGAGCAACCCGCGGAGAGCCACCACGGCGCGCAGGCCCGCGGCGGGGTCACTGCTCGACGCCGTGACGGCGAGCTCAGAGGCTTCGTTCATGACGTCAAGGTACATTGACAATACAACGGCCGTCAACTTTGCTTGACGCCTATCGCAGCGGGAGAGGTGGCTGCGCCCACCACGGCCCGGCTACGGCCTCCACCCGCACCACCCACTTGACCCAGTGGTACCCGCGCCGGCCAGGCACCACGAGCCGCGCCGGGGCGCCATGACCGACCGAAAGCGCTTGCCCGCCAACGGCGGTGGCCAGCAGCAGGTCGGTGGTGAGGGGGAGGCGACGGGCATACCCGGTGGCACTGGTCACCAGCAACGCGTCTCCAGGGCGGGCGTCAGGTAGTAACCGGCTGACCAGGACTCCGGACCACTCCTGCTCGGTCCACCACCCACCGGTGCAGTCGAGCACGCTGCGTACCCGGTCGGTGCCCAGGGCGGCGAGATCGCCGCCCGACAGACGATGGTCGCCGTTCGACGTCGCCACGGTGAGCCGCCACGCTGCTGGGTCGATGTCGGGCACCGTGTCGAAGAGCCACTGGGTGACGGGGACCGCGCTGATGTCGTCGTCGGACGTGAGCCGCACCGAGCCGGTCTCGCGCCGCCGCCCCGACCGGTCGACGGCCGCACCGGCGGCCTGCCCGGCGAGGCCCAGCAGCCCCGCGACGGCTATGACGGCGCCGGACCGCAGCAGGGTGCGGCGCCCCCAGTCGGCCCGCCGCAGCCGGACCGGACGCTGGACCGCGTGGGCCACGGTCAGGGCCGTCGCTGCCAGACCGGTCCCGACGTGCAGCTGCATCGTCGTCACCGGCAGGCTCTGGGCGGTCAGGCCCACGAGCTGGGCGAGGCCGGTGACCAGGGCGGCCACCAGGCACCAGGTCAGCACGACCGACAGGCCGCGCCCCGGCCGGACCCGCTGGAGGCCACGGCGCACGACCGGGTGCTTCCAGGGCACCAGGGCCAACAGACCCAGCGACAGTCCGCCGTGCAGCACGGCGACCAGCCAGACCGGGCCGCTCCCGACGAGGAAGAGCCCGAACCCCGACAGGGTCGACGCCAGCACCAGGACGGCCAGCCCGATGTTCGCCCACCGCCCGGTCACCCCGCCACGGTATGCCGGTGCGCGCCTGCGTCTCGCGGTAGCCGCGAGCCCCGGACGTGGGAGGCTGCTGCCGGGAGGAAAAGGAGGAGACGTGGCGGATCTCGAGCCCGGTCGCCGGGACGACGGTGACCCGCGTGACCCGGACGGCAAGGAGCGGGACGAGACGGCCACCCAGCGGGCCGACCGGAACTGGAACGAGCTGCTCCAGGAGCTGCGGGTGGTCCAGACCGGGCTCCAGATCCTCACCGGGTTCCTGCTGACGGTCCCTTTCCAGCAACGGTTCGGCGAGCTGTCGCCCACCCTGCGGGCGGTGTTCCTGATGGCGCTCTGCCTGGCGGTCCTCGCCACCGCCCTGGTCGTCGCGCCGGTGGCGTCGCACCGGGTGCTGTTCCGGCGACACGCCAAGGCCGAGCTGGTCGAGGTGGCGCACCGCCTCACCCAGGCCGGGCTGACCATCCTCGCGCTCGCCATGGCCGCGGTGCTGGTGCTCGTCTTCGGGTTCCTGGTCGGCGAGACGGCCGCCCTGGTCGTGGCGCCCGCGGCCCTGCTGATCTTCGTCCTCCTGTGGTTCGGGATCCCCGCCTACCTGCGCCGGCAGCTCAGCATCGAGCGAGCCGAGGGCTGACGCACCCACCCGGTTCGGTGCCGGCGGACGTGTGTGCCGTGTGGCGGCGGGGTATGCGTGCAGCAGACCGTCTGACCAAGGAGACGAGATGCCTACGCGCCGGCCGGATGCCGACTACCCGGGAGCCGAGCCGTGCGTGCCGCCTGAGCACATCGAGGCACTGGCGGCGGCGGCTCCCGCCTGCCACGGGGGCGAGCTCCACCGCGACGCGACCCAGGCCGTCATGCGTCGTGGTCACGCCACGGCCGGCCTCACGCTCGTCGGTGAGCAGCCCGGGGACAGCGAGGACCGCCAGGGCAAGCCCTTCGTCGGGCCCGCCGGCCGGTTGCTCGTCGGTGCGGCGCTGGTGGCCGACCTGCGTCTGGTGGCCGACCACCTCACCTAGCGCTATCGCGTCAGCGGGGGGAGCACTGGGCCAGGTCGGTCTGCGCCAGCGGCTTCCCCTGGGCTATGACGTAGGTGACGAGCAGGACGACGTCCTCGGTGCCCTCGTTCTTGCCCTGGTGCACGTAGTGCGCGCCCTCGAGGATCGTGTCGCCCGCCGTGTACGTGTGCACGCCGCCGGGGTAGGTCGGCGCGTAGTGCGTCAGCGTGCCTTTCTCGACGACGGCCAGCAGCTGCCCGTCGTGGCAGTGCTCACCGGTGCCCGCGCCCGGCTTGATGGTGATGCGCCGGAAGACGACCTGCGACGGTCCGGCCACGTCGACGGCGACCACGCTGGGGTCGGTGCCCTTGGCGAGCTCCTCCACGACCACCGGCCCAGCCGTGGTGGTGGCGGCGGTGCTGAGGGTCGGGCCGGGCCCCGCGACCGTGACCGTGGCGGTGAGGGAGCTGGGGCCCGCCGACCCGGAGCAGCCGGCCGTGAGCAGCGCGACACCGACGGTGAGCCCCGCGAGGACACCGTGGACGGGTCGGGCGACAGAGGGGCGCGACGTCATGGGTTCTCCAAGGGTGGTGGGTCGGAGGGGCACGACGACCGGGGTGTGCCGACTGCCGGTGCATGCTCGCAGAACAGGGGTTCGCGCCGGGCCGGTTATGACTGCTTCATGACCGAGGATCTGGACCGCTGAACTGGAGTCGGGCCGGTGCGGTTGGATTCACGTCATGGACGTCAGCGCCGACCGGCAGGAGCTCTTCGACCTCCGCGTCGAACGGCATCGCCGCGACCTCGTCGAGGCGCTGGAGATGCTCTACGGCCTGAACGCCGCGCTGCCCCTCGCCGACCGCCTGGTGGCCCTTGCCCAGAGCGCGTACACCGGCCGTCCCCACGACCTGCACGTCCTCGACATCACACGCTCGCTGCAGCCGGACTGGCTCCAGCTGCCGCGGATGGTGGGCTACGCGGCATACGCCGAGCGGTTCGCCGGTGACATCGCCCGGGTCGAGGAGAAGATCCCTTACCTCCTCGAGCTGGGGGTCACCTACCTGCACCTGATGCCGCTGCTCGACCCTCGGGCCGGCGACAACGACGGCGGGTACGCCGTCCGCGACTACCGGCGGGTGCGAGAGGACCTCGGCACGGTCGCCGACCTCGCGCACCTGGCAACCACGTTGCGCGCCAACGGAATCAGCCTGGTACTCGACCTTGTCATCAACCATGTGGCGCAGGAGCACGAGTGGGCCGTCAAGGCGCGCGGGGGTGACCAGCGCTATCGCGACTACTTCTACGTCTTCCCCGACCGCACGCTCCCCGACGCCTACGAGCGCACCCTGCCGGAGGTGTTCCCCGACTTCGCCCCCGGGTCCTTCTCGTGGGACGCCGACCTCGACGGCTGGGTCTGGACGACGTTCAACTCCTGGCAGTGGGACCTCAACTGGACCAACCCCGAGGTGCTGGTCGAGTTCGCCGAGGTCATCCTGTTCCTCGCCAACCTGGGCGTCGAGGTCCTGCGGCTCGACGCGATCGCGTTCCTCTGGAAGCGGATGGGTGGCACCGGTCAGAACGAGCCCGAGGTGCACGCCATCACCCAGGTCCTGCGCACGCTCGCGCGGATCGCCTGTCCGGCCCTGGCGTTCAAAGCCGAGGCCATCGTCGCGCCCCATGACCTCGTGCAGTACCTCGGCGCCGGCCGGCACCACGGGAAGGTGAGCGACCTCGCCTACCACAACACCCTCATGGTGCAGATCTGGTCGATGCTGGCCACGAACGACAGCCGGCTCGCCGCGCACACCCTCGAGGGCCTTCCCCGAGCCCCCGCCACCTCGTCGTGGATCACCTACGTCCGCTGCCACGACGATATCGGCTGGGCCATCACCGACGAGGACGCCGGAGCGGTCGGCCTCGGCGGCTACTTCCACCGCCGGTTCCTCTCCGACTGGTACGCGGGCCTGTTCAGCGGGTCGACGGCTGAGGGTCTGGTCTTCCAGGAGAACCCGGCGACCGGGGACCGGCGGATCAGCGGCACCGCGGCCGCGCTGGCCGGCCTGTCTGCGCAGGGCCGCCCGACGGAGGTCGACCTCGCGCTCGGCCGGCTCTTCCTTGCCCACGCCATCGTCTACGGGTGGGGCGGCATCCCCGTCCTGTGGAGCGGCGACGAGCTGGGCATGCCCAACGACCCCGCGTGGGCCGACGAGCGCGGGCACGAGACCGACAACCGGTGGGCGCACCGCCCCCGCCTCGACTGGCGCCGAGCCGAGCAGCGCCACGACCTCCGGACCGTCCCGGGGCGGGTGTTCGCCGGGCTGGCACATCTCGCGTCGGTGCGGGCCGCGCTGCCGCAGCTGCACGCCAGCATCCGTAGCGAGGCACTCCCCGACGACGACGGAGGCATCCTGGTCACGGTGCGACGGGCCCCGGTCGGGACGATGGTCTGCCTCTACAACGTCACCCCGGAGACGAGGGCCTTCCCCGCGGAGCGAGTCCGTGAGCTGGGCATCGAGCAGCCGTGGGACGCCATGTCGTCGCGGACTGTCGAGGCGGACGAACGGGCCCGTTACTGGCTTACCCCGTATGCCGCGTGGTGGCTCGTCGAGCAGCCCGACTGACGGTCGGCGCGAGGCCGGCGCGAGGACCGGGCCGGCGCCCCGATGGCCTCTCGAGCTGAAGCCACCGGGGCTCGGTCGACGCTGGTCCGGACCTCAACACCAATCGGCCGTACAGGGAGTCTGCCCCGTTCCTCGCGCCTCAACCGTCAATTCGAAGACAGACTCGCCGCGAACCGACGGTTGGCCGAGCCGTTGTTCAGTCCGCGACCCAGGCCCCGCCGCGCATGACCGACACGGGGTGGAGGGCCTCATCGGCGACGAGCACGTCAGCCCGGGCACCGGTGTCGAGCGCGCCCCGGTCGGCCCAACCCATGGCGTGGGCCGGCGTCCGGGTCGCCGCCTGGACGGCGTCGACCAGCGGCACGCCGGCCTCGTGGACGCACCAGCGCACCACCTCCAGCAGGGTGGCCACGCCGCCGGCGATCGCCCCGCCGCCCGCGAGCCGGGCGGTGCGGCCGTCGACGACCACGTCCCGGCCCCCGAGCGAGTAGCGGCCCTCAGGCATCCCCGCCGCCGCCATGGCGTCGGTGACCAGGGCGAGGTTGCCGCTGCCGACGACCTCGAAC
>JALZBI010000484.1 GCA_030947565.1 Actinomycetota bacterium | reverse complement strand
CATCGTGTAGTGGACGGCCGGATAGATGCGCATCGGTGTCTCGTAGGGGTTCTCACCGGTGATCTGCGCATACATGTCCAGGAGGTTGCCGTACTTCTCGGCGACCGCCTCCTGGCTCATCCGCTTGAGCGCGTCGGTGAAGTCGAGGTAGACGCCGCGCCGGAAGTCGCCGACCTTGGGGCCGACGCCGCGGCCCTCGTCGCAGACGTTCTTGGCCTGGCGGGACGCGATGTCACGGGGCACGAGGTTGCCGAACGAGGGGTAGATCCGCTCCAGGTAGTAGTCGCGGTCCTCCTCGGCGATGTCGCGCGGGTCCTCCTCACAGTCGTCGCGGTTCTTCGGCACCCAGATGCGGCCGTCGTTGCGCAGCGACTCGCTCATCAGGGTCAGCTTGCTCTGGTGCTCACCGGCCACCGGTATGCAGGTCGGGTGGATCTGGGTGAAGCACGGGTTGCCGAAGTAGGCGCCCTTCTTGTGTGCCCGCCACGTCGCGGAGACGTTGCAGCCCATCGCGTTGGTCGAGAGGAAGAAGACGTTGCCGTAGCCCCCGCTGGCCAGGACGACCGCGTCGGCGAGGTGGGTCTCGATCGCTCCGGTGACCATGTCGCGGACGATGACCCCACGGGCCCGGCCGTCGACGATGACCAGCTCGAGCATCTCGTGGCGGGTGTGCATCTGCAGGGTGCCCGCGGCGATCTGCCGCTCCAGGGCCTGGTATGCGCCGATGAGCAGCTGCTGGCCCGTCTGGCCCCGCGCGTAGAAGGTCCGCGAGACCTGCACTCCGCCGAAGGAGCGGTTGTCGAGCAGCCCGCCGTACTCACGAGCGAACGGCACACCCTGCGCCACGCACTGGTCGATGATGTTGGCGCTGACCTCGGCCAGCCGGTAGACGTTCGACTCCCGCGACCGGAAGTCGCCGCCCTTCACCGTGTCGTAGAACAGCCGGTAGACCGAGTCGCCGTCGGCCTTGTAGTTCTTGGCCGCGTTGATGCCGCCCTGCGCCGCGATGGAGTGCGCCCGACGAGGCGAGTCCTGGTAGCAGAACGAGGTGACGTGGTAGCCCGCCTCGGCGAGGGTGGCGCCCGCCGACGCCCCGGCCAGACCGGTGCCGACGATGATGACGCTGAGCTTGCGACGGTTGGCGGGGTTGACCAGCTTGGCGTCGAACTTGCGCTTGTTCCAGCGGTCCTGGATGTCTCCGGTCGGCGCTCTGGTGTCGACGACCGGCTCGCCGGTGCGGTAAAGCCCGGTCGCCACGCCGATGTCGGTTGCGCCGCTGCGCGGTGCTGCGCCGCTGCGCGGCGTGCCGGCCTGGTTGGCGGTGGGGGTGTCGGTCATGAAAAGCGGCTTCCTACTTGACGATGCCAACGAGGACGGAGATGGGCACGAGGGCGAAGCCGATCGACACGACGGCGGCGATGGTGATGGCCGCTTGGTTGGCGATCCGCCGTGACCGGGCCGAGCTCGTCCACCCCAACGTCTGGCTGGCGCTCCACACGCCGTGGCGCAGGTGCATCGCCAGAGCGGCGAGCGCGAGAAGGTAGATGACGACGACCCACCAGACCTGGAAGCCGGCCACGAGCCGCTGGAACGGGTTGTCGTAGTCGCCGTTGACCCGGATCGTGTTCGAGGTGAACTGCAGGAGGTGGAAGACGATGAACAGGAGCAGCGTGACGCCGCCCCAGCGCATGAACCGCGCCGACAGCGTCGTGGCGGCGGCCTTCTTCACGGCGTACTTGGTGGTGCGAGCGCCCTGCGCCCGGCTCCACAGGTAGAACGCGGAGTAGACGTGCGCGACGAGCGCTCCGACGAGCAGCAGCCGCATGATCCAGAGGAAGCCGCCGTCGGGCAGGATCGGGTCACCGAGCACCCGCAGGTGGTGGGAGTAGCCGTTGAAAGACTCCGCGCCGGCGAACGCCTTGAGGTTGCCGTACATGTGCGCGAGCACATAGAACACGAAGAACGCACCGGTCACCGCCATGACGAGCTTCATGGCGATGGTCGTGCGGCGGGCCGTCAGCGATGACGGCGAAGCGGTGGAGGTGGCCACGGCTTGAATCTACTGCCGCCGTGGGGTGGTCCAGCACCGGGAGAGCGCCCCCGGGGTGTGCCATTGGTCTCGTTCGGCCGCGGTGCCATTACCCTTCGGGACCATGAGCGACGCGGCGCCGCAGGCCATCGACGGCTTCTGGGCGGTCATCCCCGCCGGGGGGGCCGGTACGCGGCTCTGGCCCCTCTCGCGCCGGGCGTCGCCG
>JALZBI010000483.1 GCA_030947565.1 Actinomycetota bacterium | reverse complement strand
TCGCCATCATGGCCAGCGCCATGGCGTTCGTCCTGGGCCGCAGCCAGGCTTCCGGTGGCGCGGCCGGCGCAGCGCTGGCTCACCTCTTCTCGCACGCCCTGTTCAAGTCGCTCCTCTTCCTCGCCGTCGGCTGGCTGTCGGTGCTGGCCGGGGGCACGGCATTCGTCGCGATCCGCGGCCGGGCCCGCGGCCGAGGCGCACTGCTGTGGTCGCTGGGCATCGGCCTCGCCGCGCTCGCCGGCCTACCGCCGCTCGTCGGGTTCTTCAGCAAGGAGGGGGTGCTCAGGACGGCGGAGGAGGCGCTCGGTGGTCCTGACGCCGGCCTGGCCTGGCTCGTCCTCGTCGCCCTGCTACTGACTGTCGCCCTCACGGCGGCCTACTGCGCTCGTGCCTGGTTCCTCATGACCACCGAGGAGGTGGGTGGGCTGGCCGAGGCGGAGGCCGAGGAGGGACAGCGGGAGAGCGATGAGGAGGCCGCTTCTGCCGGTGACGAGCTGGCGACGGCCGGCCACGAGGCGCGCCCGGTGACCCTCGGTGCCGCCCTGACGGTGTCGACCCTCGCCGTGCTGACCGTCGTCGGTGGGCTCCTGCTCGTGCCCCTCGGCGGCCTCCACGTCGGCGTGGTCCTCGCGGTGATCTCGGTCCTCCTCATCGCCGGGGCGTTCTTCGGAACGCGCGCACTGGCCCGCGACGGCGGCGACCCCGCCGCGCGGTTGGGCGCGTCCGTCCTCGAGCAGAGCGACCGCGGGTTCGGCGTCGACCGCCTCTACGTCATGGTGGGCACGGCCGTCGTCGCGGTCGCCCGTCTGGTGGTTCGCCTCGACCGCGATGTCGTCGACGGCTACCCGCGGGGAGCCGCATCGGTGGCCGGTCTCGCGGGCCGGGCGAGCAGCCGGGCCCACCGCTCCGCGCCATCGGCCGGGCTCGTGGCGGTCGTCGTCGGTGTCGTCGCGGTCGCCGTCGCGGGGGTGACGGCGTGGCGCTGATCCTCGCCCTCGTCGTCCCCGTCGTTGCTGCGGCGTGGCTGCTCGCGGCCGCGCGGCGGGCACCCGTGCACGTGGCGCGCACGGTCGCCACCGGCGCCAGCGTACTCACCCTGCTGCTCACCGTGCTCACCGTCGTCCTGCGCCCGGAGGTCGACACCCGCTGGGTGCCGGCGCTCGGGATCCGATGGCACTTCGGCGTCGACGGCATCACCGTGCCGCTCGCCCTGCTCACCGCCCTGCTCGGCGTTGCGGTCGTCGTCCACGCCCGCGGCCGGGAGCCCGGCGGACGAGCCGACCGTGCGGGCGACGGCTCGGGAGACGGCCTCGCCGGCCGCTGGGCCGACCCGTCCCGCGGCGGCCGGCACGCCCGCCCGGTCGCCGACAGCCCGGCCAGCTATTACGCCTGCCTGCTGCTCGTCGTGACCGGCGCGCTCGCCACCTTCTTCGCCCGCGACGCCGTGCTCTTCTTCGTCGCCTTCGAGGTGGTCCTGATACCGATGTGGGTGCTCATCAGCCGCTTCGGTGACCGGCACGCCAGTGAGGCGGCCCGGGCTGACGCCGCCAACCGGTTCGTCCTGTTCACCGTCCTCGGCTCGACGCTCATGCTGCTCGGCATCCTCGTGCTCGTCGTGCAGAGTGGCACGTCCGACCTCGCCGTGCTCGCCGCTGCGCATGGTGCCGGGCTGAGCCCGGGCACCCAGCTGCTCGTCGCCGTGCTCCTCGTCGTCGGCCTCGGCATCAAGGTGCCGCTGTGGCCCGCCCACACCTGGCTTCCGCCGGCCCACACCATCGCCCCCACCGCGGGGTCGGTCCTGCTCGCCGCGGTCCTGCTCAAGATGGGCACCTACGGCATCGTCCGGCTCGCCGTGCCCACCGTGCCGGAGGGTTTCCGGATGGTCGCCCCCTTCCTCGCGGCCAGTGGCGCGGTCGGCATCATCTGGGGTGGCCTGGCCTGCCTGGTCGAGCGTGACCTCAAGCGCCTGGTCGCCTACAGCTCGGTCGCGCACATGGGGTTCGTCGCCCTCGGCCTCGCCTCCGGCACGCAGACCGGCCTGCAGGCCGCTCTCTTCGGCAACATCGCCCACGGCGTCGTGTCGGCTCTGCTGTTCTTCGTCGTCGGGGGCCTCAAGGACCGGTGGGGCGGGGCCGACCTCACCGTCGCCCGCGACGCCTTGCGCGACGTCTCCCCGCGGATGGGGTTCGCGCTCGTCGTGGGGCTCGCCTCCGCCCTCGGCCTGCCGGGGCTGATCGGCTTCTGGGGCGAGTTCCTCGCGG
>JALZBI010000482.1 GCA_030947565.1 Actinomycetota bacterium | reverse complement strand
CCTGGTGCTCCAAGGAGCGCAGCTCGCGATAGGCGACGTAGAGGAAGTTGCCGCATCCGCACGCAGGGTCGAGGACCCGGAACGCGCACAGCTCGTCGAGGAGGTCCCGCAGCTCGCGCGGCGACGTGCAGGCGTCGATGCGGGTCTGCCAGGGCCGGATGATCGTCGGCTCGACGATCTTGAGGATGTCGACCTCGTGCGTGTAGTGGGCGCCCAGCTCCCACCGCCGTTCGCGACCGAGCACGCCCTCCATCAGCGAACCGAAAATGGTGGGGTCGACCTTGCGCCAGTCGTGCTCCGCCGCCTGCGCCAACAGCGTGAGCTCCTCCTGGTTGAGGTTGACCTCTGCTGGGCGGGCGAACAGCTCGCCGTTGACGTAGCGGGTGCCGCTCAGCGCGCCCTGGCGGTTGTGGTGGCCCTTCTGGTTCAGCACGCGGAACAGCAGCCCGATCTCGGCGGCCGACGAACGGCTCGGGTCGCGCCGCAGGGAGGCGACGATGCTCTGCAGCGGGTAGCCGTCGATCATCCCGAGGTCTTCGGCGAACAGGCACCACACGGTCTGCATCGTGAAGCGCTGGACCTCGTCGATCGGCGCCGCCGAGCGGTCCTTCAACGACTGATAGAGCAGCGCCACTGATGCTGCCGCTTCCTTGGTGAGCGCTCGGTGGTGCTCAAGGAACGAGGGCACCAGCGTTGGCGCGGCCAGGAACGCCAGGGCCTGGTAGCGCTCGGGCAGCTCCTCGATCTCGAAGGTAAGCCGCGGGCGCATCGGGAAACGCCCGGGCTCCCAGATCTCGAACCGCTGGAACGAGCAGACGACGACGTAGCGGGCGGCGGGCTGGTCGAGCGCCTCGACGGCGGACTCGCGCCAGTAGCGCATGACCTGGTCCTGGGCCGACTGGACGATGCTGCGCGACGGTCGCTTCATCTCGACGATGACGACCTCGGGCCAGTGCAGGTCCATGAAACCGGAGCCCGAGGCTGATGCCTGGAAGTCCTCGAACTTGGCACCGACATCGATCCGGGACGTGCCGAAGCACTCGAAGAGCTCGTTGAGGAAGGTCTGTGCCTCGCTGCGCTCGGTGCCCGCGTAGTCCTTCCACCGCGTGACGAAAGCCTGCAGGGCAGCCTGGATCTCCTCGCCGCTGCGGGGCGAGCCGGTCGGAGCTGAGCTCACAGCAGGCGGATGTTGTCGCCCGCGAAGTAGGTGTCCTGCAGCAGGCGCTTGCGCAGCTTCTCGAGGCTCTGGATGGCTTCGCCCAGGGCCAGCTCGGCGTTGCGGTCGACCCCGTCCTTGAGCACGACCTTCCGGGCCCGCTTGGCCCGGTCGAGAGCGTGCTCGACGGTCAGCAGGACGTCTGAGACCTCACCCTTCGCGCGCTCCAGGGAGACGTCGAGATCCGGTCGAGCGGGTGGACGGGCAGGTTGCGACATGTGGACATCCCTTCATCGAGCTGACGCCGAGCCTAGTGCCCGGCACCGACGCGCCTCGGCGCTGCGCACAGCCGGGGGACGCACCGACGCGGCATACCCGCCCGCTCTGCGCAGGCATACGTAAGGGCCCCGAGACCGGAGTCTCAGGGCCCTTCGCGCTTACCGGGATGCTCGGGGACGGAGTCCCCGAGGGTTCACTTGGTGATCTTGGTGACGCGGCCGGCGCCGACGGTGCGGCCACCCTCGCGGATCGCGAAGCGGAGACCGTCCTCCATGGCGATCGGCTGGATCAGCTCGACCGCCATCTCGGTGTTGTCACCGGGCATGACCATCTCGGTGCCCTCGGGGAGCTTGACGACCCCGGTGACGTCGGTGGTGCGGAAGTAGAACTGCGGACGGTAGTTGTCATAGAACGGCGTGTGCCGGCCGCCCTCGTCCTTGGACAGGATATAGACGTTCGCGTCGAAGTTCGTGTGCGGCGTGATGGTCTTCGGCTTGGCCACGACCTGGCCACGCTCGACGTCCTCGCGCTTGGTGCCACGCAGCAGCAGACCGACGTTCTCGCCCGCGCGACCCTCGTCGAGCAGCTTGCGGAACATCTCGATGCCGGTGACGATGGTCTTCGCCGGCGGCCCGGTGTGGATGCCGACGATCTCGACCTCCTCGTTGACCTTGAGGGTGCCGCGCTCGATACGGCCGGTGACGACAGTGCCGCGACCGGTGATCGTGAAGACGTCCTCGACGGGCATGAGGAACGGCTTGTCGATCTCACGCTCCGGCGTCGGGATGGCCTCGTCGACGGCGTCCATGAGCGCCAGGACCGACTTG
>JALZBI010000135.1 GCA_030947565.1 Actinomycetota bacterium | reverse complement strand
CCCCCCACCAGGGAGTAGAGGTGCACCGGGCCATGAGGGTCGTGGACGCCACCGAACTGTGGCATTGGCCGCCGCGAACGTCGGTCGAGGTGACCGTGATCGACGTGGCGGCTCTGGGGAGCGCCGACGACGCCGTCGCCGTTGCGGCGCTTGCCTGCCAGCGTGGCCGGACCTGGGACCAACCCCTGCGCGCTGAGCTCGCCCTTCGTGCTCGTCACCCGCACCGCGCGATCCTGACGGCGGCGCTCCTCGACATCGGCGAGGGCTCCCAGAGCACCCTCGAGGTGCGGTTCGTCCGCGACGTTATGCGCCCACACGGCTTGCCCGCTGGCCGGCTACAGCTGTCGACCCGGGCTGGTGTGCACGACGTGGGCTTCGACGCCGAGAAGGTCCTCGTCGAGCTCGACGGCCTGGCCTTCCACGGGGACCTTCGGTCGCGGGTGGCCGACACCCGGCGAGATCGGCGTGGCGCGGCACGCGGCTGGCTCACCGTGCGAGTGGTGTGGGTCGACGCCGCTCTGCACGCCTGCTCGACCGCCGTCGACATGGCAGCGGTGCTGAACGACCGGGGCTGGACCGGCCGGGTCCGACCCTGCCGGCGCCGCGACTGCGACGCTCGCATGCGCCGGCTCTGACCGGCTCTGACCGGCTCTGACCGGCTCTGACCGGCTCTGACCGGCTCTGACCGGCCAGCCGGGAAGGATCACCACACTGGAGTGTGGCGGTTCCTCCCGCGCCAGGTGCCCAACACGAGCTCAGCGGTCGCGGGCGGCCGGGGCACCGGCGGTGACCACGAACGACTGCGGCCCCGTCAGCCCGGCCCCCTCGAACTCATCCACGATGCGCCCGGCCACCCGGTCGGCGTCGGCGGCCGGTACCAGCGCGATGGCCGACCCCCCGAAACCTCCGCCGGTCATCCGCGCCCCGAGTGCCCCCGTCGCCATCGCGGTGTCGACGACGAGGTCGAGCTCACGGCAGGACACCTCGTAGTCGTCGCGCAGCGACGCGTGCGACGCGATGAACAACCGGCCCACCTCGTCGAAGTCCTCGCGCCGCAACGCTTCCACGCATCGCCGAGTGCGCTCGATCTCGGTGACGACGTGGCGGACCCGTGCTCGGGTCTCGTCGTCGCCGAGCCGGTCGAGAGCGTTGTCGAGGTCGGCCGGGTCGATGTCACGAAGGGTGGTGACACCTAGAGCCTCGACCGCGCGTTCGCACGACGCCCGGCGCGCGGCGT
Organism: Actinomycetota bacterium; assembly: GCA_030947565.1. GTDB lineage: Bacteria > Actinomycetota > Actinomycetes > Actinomycetales > Dermatophilaceae > Lapillicoccus. The sequence continues at coordinate 5,307 of JALZBI010000135.1, read as the reverse complement.
ACTGACCGTCGACGAGCGCGTGTTCAGCTCGGGTGTCGACGACGAGCAGCGCCAGATCTTCCGACCCGAGGTCGACCGGCACCTGCTCGACCTCACCCGACCGGCAGTCGAGCAGGATCGCGTGGCCCGGGGTGACCCGCATCGAGGCGGCCTGGTCCATCCCGCCGGTCGGCGCACCGGCGATCTCGTTCTCGGCCCGCTGGCACAGGGCGGCGGCTCGGGCGCGACCCTCGTCGTCGGCGAGCAGTCCCAGGCCGAGCAGGTCGGACAGGGCGGCGACCAGGCTGCACTCGAGGGCGGCCGAGCTCGACAGCCCCGCTCCGACCGGCACGTCACTGGCCACGGCGATGTCGACACCCGGCACCGCGACGCCCTCCTCGCGGAGAGCCCAGCACACACCGGCGAGGTATGCCGCCCAGCCCTGCGGTTCGCCAGGGCCGATGGCGTCCATGTCCATCTCGACGACGCCACCCGACGCCGACGTGCTCGTGGCGCGGAACCGGCCGTCGTCGCCAAGGCGCACCGCGGCATACGTGCGCTGCGGCAACCCGATCGGGAGGGCGAGCCCGCCGTTGTAGTCGGTGTGCTCGCCGATGAGGTTGACCCGCCCCGGCGCCGACCAGACACCGGACGGCCTGCCTCCGTATGCGGACTCGAACGCGGCGGCGGCAGCAGCGTCGGCGGGCACGAGGTCAGCCTGCCACAATGCCATCCATGTCCCTGGCGGCCTCCGCACCCGACGTGACGACGGTCGGGGTCTCCATCCCCATCCCTGCCCCGTTCGGCCCCGACCTGCAGGCGCGGCGGGCCTCGTACGGCGACCCGCTGGCCCGGGTCACCCCGGCGCACATCACGCTGCTCGGCCCGACCGAGATCGGCACCTCTGACCTGCCCCACCTCGAGGCACACCTCGGCGCGGCGGCTCGCGAGGTGCAGCCGTTCGTCGTCGTGCTGCGCGGGACCGGGACGTTCCGCCCCCTGTCCGACGTCGTGTTCGTGCAGGTCGCCCGGGGTATCTCGGGTTGCGAGCAGCTGGAGCTGGGCATCCGCAAAGGGTCGTGGGGGCGCGAGCTGGCGTTCCCCTACCACCCCCACGTGACGGTGGCCCACGACGTGCCCGAGCAGCAGCTCGACCGCGCCTTCGATGAGCTCGCCGACTATGTCGCGACGTTCGAGGTGGCCGGCTTCCATCTCTACGTGCAGGACGGCGGCGGTGCCTGGGCACCGGTGCACGAGTTCTCGCTGGGTGAGGCCGACGGGTGACGAGGGTCGCGTGAAGCGGCTTTGGGAGCGCGTTCGACGCCTCAAGCTCTACCGGGCCAACGAGCGCTACAACGACGTGAGGGGCAACCTGCTGTCCGCGGGTATCGCCTACTACGGGTTCTTCTCGGTCTTTCCGACCGCTGCCATCGGGGCGGTGGTGTTCGGCTTCGCGCTGCGCGGCAGCCCGGACCTGCTGGCCAGCGTCGGGTCGGCCCTAGACGCCGCGCTTCCCGGGTTCGTGCAGACCCCCGCCAACCCGAACGGCCTGATCCGGCTCGAGCCCCCCGCCCTCTCCCTGCTGACCATCGGCGGTGTCGTATCAGCCGTGAGCCTCGTGCTCTCGGCGTCGGGCTGGGTCGGTTCGTTCCGCGACGGGATCCGGGCCAGCCTCGGGGCGCAGGGCTCACCGGGGAACTTCGTCACCGACCGGGTGCGAAATCTGGGGGTGTTCGCGGGGCTGGGGCTCTCCTTCCTGCTGTCGGCGGCGGTGACCAGTGGCATCGGGGCGGCCGCAGGCTGGCTGGCCGCGCTGGTCGGGCTGGGCGACCACACGTTTGCCCTGAGGGTGATCGGGCTCGTCGTCGGGTATGCGGTCGACGTCGCCGTGCTCGTGCTGCTCCTGCGGGTGCTGTCCGGGCTCTCGCTGCCCTGGCCGGCCATGCGGCAGGCGGTCCTCGTCGGAGCGGTGGGCCTGTCGCTCGTCAAGGTGTTCGGGGTGGCTCTCATCGCCTCCGCCACCCGGAGTCCGTTGCTCGGATCGGTAGCACTGGTCATCGGGCTGCTGTTCTGGCTCAACCTCATCGCCCGCATCGTCCTGCTGTCGGCGTGCTGGGTCTATGTCGACCTCGCGGCCGGGCACCCGGAGGAGGAGGCCCTCGCGGGGGTCGACGACGCCCTCGCCGCCGACTCGGAGCCATGACGACCCGGGCGGCGTCCGGGACTCTGCCCCCAAGATCTGATGAGATGTCAGGGGTACCCTCAGGCGGCAGCCCCGACAGGAGTCGACGATGACACAGGCGGATCTTGACCCGCGCTCAGCCCGCGGCGGCGCCGGCCCGTCCGGGGTCGGCGCCCCGGGCCGGGCGAGCATTGCCGCGCGCACCCTGCGCACCGACCGCTGGTGGTTCGAGCCTGCCCTGACGTTCACGCTGCTGAGCCTGTGGCTGCTGTACGCGCTCGTGCGCACCGCCTCGCAGCGCGCCTACTTCGTCGAAGAGTTCCACTACCTCTCCCCGTTCTCGTCGCCGTGCGTGTCGGCGTCCTGCGTGCCGGCGGCCCGTGACTTCGGGACGTGGTTCGGGGAGTTCCCGCCGTTCATCCCCTTCGCGCTGCTCGTGCTGCCGTTCCTGCTGGGCTTCCGGCTGACCTGCTACTACTACCGCAAGGCCTACTACCGCGCCTTCTGGCTCTCCCCACCGGCGTGCGCGGTGGCCGAGCCCCACGGGAGCTACAGCGGCGAGACGCGCTTCCCGCTGATCCTGCAGAACGCCCACCGCTACTTCTTCTACGCGGCCATCGTCGTCTCCCTCGTCAACACGTTTGACGCCGTGAAGGCGTTCCACGGGCGCGACGGCGGGTTTGGCATCGGCCTCGGCACCCTCATCATGGTGGCCAACGTCGTTCTGCTGTGGACCTACACCGTGTCGTGCCACTCATGCCGGCACCTCATCGGCGGTCGCCTGCGGCACTTCTCGGCGCACCCGGTGCGCTACCGGCTCTGGACCCAGGTGTCCAGGCTCAACGCCCGACACATGGAGCTGGCGTGGACCACGTTGGCGAGCCTCGTTGTGACCGACGCCTACATCGCCCTCGTCTCGGCGGGGTACCTGAGCGACCTGAGACTGGTGAACTGATGGCAGCAGAGATCGAGCCCATCGAGCAGGCTGAGCCCATCGAACAGGCGGAGCCCATCGAACAGGCGGAGCCCATCGAGCACTTCGACTACGACGTCCTCGTCATCGGCGCCGGTGGAGCGGGCCTGCGGGCCGCGATCGCCGCCCGTGAGGCCGGGATGCGCACGGCGGTGATCTGCAAGTCGCTCTTCGGCAAGGCGCATACGGTCATGGCCGAGGGCGGCATCGCCGCCAGCATGGGCAACGTCAACAGCAACGACAGCTGGCAGGTGCACTTCCGCGACACCATGCGCGGCGGCAAGTTCCTCAACTCCTGGCGGATGGCCGAGCTGCACGCCCAGGAGGCGCCGGAGCGGGTGTGGGAGCTGGAGACCTACGGCGCGCTGTTCGACCGTACCCCCGACGGGCGGATCAGCCAGCGCAACTTCGGTGGGCACGAGTACCCCCGGCTGGCTCACGTCGGCGACCGCACAGGCCTCGAGCTGATCCGCACGATGCAGCAGAAGGTCGTGTCGCTGCAGCAGGACGACGAGCGGGAGACCGGCGACGCCGAGTCGCGGCTGCGGGTCTTCGCCGAGTGCACCATCACCGAGCTGCTGTGTGACGAGTCGGGTGCGATCGCCGGCGGGTTCGGCTACTGGCGGGAGTCGGGCCGGTTGGTGCGGTTCAGCGCGCCGGCGGTGGTGCTGGCGACGGGCGGCATCGGCAAGTCGTTCAAGGTGACGTCCAACTCCTGGGAGTACACCGGCGACGGCCATGCGCTGGCGATGCGCGCCGGATCCACGCTCGTCAACATGGAGTTCGTCCAGTTCCACCCCACCGGGATGGTCTGGCCGCCGTCGGTCAAGGGCATCCTCGTCACCGAGTCGGTGCGTGGCGACGGCGGGGTGCTGAAGAACTCCGAGGGCAAGCGGTTCATGTTCGACTACGTGCCCGACGTCTTCCGCGGCCAGTACGCCGAGACCGAGGAGGAGGGCGACCGCTGGTACACCGACGCCGACAACAACAAGCGGCCACCTGAGCTGTTGCCCCGTGACGAGGTCGCCCGGGCCATCAACTCCGAGGTCAAGGCCGGGCGCGGGTCACCGCACGGCGGCGTCTTCCTCGACATCGCGTCCCGGCGCCCGGCGGCCGAGATCATGAAGCGGCTGCCGTCGATGCACCACCAGTTCATGGAGCTGGCCGATGTCGACATCACGGCCGAGCCGATGGAGGTCGGCCCGACGTGCCACTACGTCATGGGCGGCGTCGAGGTGGTGCCCGACACCGGAGCGGCCGCGCGGGTGCCGGGCCTGTTCGCCGCCGGCGAGGTGTCCGGCGGGATGCACGGATCCAACCGCCTGGGGGGGAACTCGCTCTCCGACCTGCTGGTGTTCGGCTGCCGCGCCGGGCTGGGCGCGGCGGCATACGTCACGGGGTTGGGGGAGACCCGGCCGATCGTCGCGCAGGAGGTCGTCGACGCGGCCGCCGCCGATGCGCTCCGGCCGTTCGAGCTCGAGGGCGGCGAGAACCCCTACTCGCTCCACCAGGAGCTGCAGCAGACGATGAACGACCTGGTCGGCATCATCCGCAAGGAGTCGGAGATGACCGAGGCGCTGGCCCGGATCGACGAGCTCAAGGAGCGGGCGCAGCACCTCAGCGTCCAAGGGTCGCGGCGGTTCAACCCCGGCTGGCACCTGGCGCTCGACCTACGCAACATGCTGCTCGTCAGTGAGTGCGTGGCGCGAGCAGCGTTGATACGACAGGAAAGTCGCGGCGGGCATACGCGAGACGACTATCCGGCGATGGACCCGGCGTGGCGGCAGAAGCTGCTGGTCTGCTCGGGCACCGGCGACGGGCCGGTCAAAGTCGAGGAGGAGGCCACACCGCCGATGCGGGAGGACCTCCTGGCGCTGTTCAAGCGCGACGAGCTGAAGAAGTACCTCACCGAGCCTGAGCTGGCCGGCCTGCCGAAGGAGGGGGCCTGATGAGCTACGACGCGACGTTCCGGGTGTGGCGGGGCGACGACGCCGGCGGCCAGCTGCAGGACTTCACCGTCGAGGTCAACGAGGGGGAGGTCGTGCTCGACATCATCCACCGGCTCCAGGCGACGCAGGCGGGTGACCTGGCGGTGCGGTGGAACTGCAAGGCCGGCAAGTGCGGATCGTGCAGCGCGGAGGTCAACGGCCGGCCGCGACTGATGTGCATGACC
>JALZBI010000134.1 GCA_030947565.1 Actinomycetota bacterium | reverse complement strand
GACAGCCGCGGCCGTGGCGACGGCCACGAGGACGGCGACGAGCAGGGCCAGCCAGATCATCCGACGATCGTGCCACGACTTGATCGGGTGGATGCTCGGGTCGCCCGGACGAGCCCGCGGGACGGTTTCAGCCGTCCGCGGCCGCGGCGCCGCGGACGACGATGCGCACCGCCTCGTCGATGTCGTCGGTGACGTGGAGCAGCTCGAGGTCAGACGGGCTGATCGTGCCGTGCACGACGGCGACGTCACGCATCCAGGCGAGCAGGCCGCCCCAGTAGGCGCGCCCGATGAGCACGATCGGGAACGACGTCACCTTCTGTGTCTGCACCAGGGTGAGGGCCTCGAACAGCTCGTCCAGGGTGCCGAAGCCGCCGGGCAGCACGATGAACCCTTGGGCGTACTTGACGAACATCGTCTTGCGCGTGAAGAAATAACGGAAGTTGACGCCGAGGTCGACGTAGCGGTTGAGCCCGGACTCGAAGGGCAGCTCGATGCCGAGGCCGACCGACACCCCGCCGGTCTCGAACGCGCCCCGGTTGGCCGCCTCCATCGCCCCAGGACCACCGCCGGTGATGACGGCGTACCCGGCCTGCACGAGGGCCCGGCCGAGTCGCACCCCCAGCCCGTATGCCGGGTCGTCGGGCCGGGTGCGGGCCGAGCCGAACACGCTCACAGCCGGACCCAGCTCGGCGAGCGCGCCGAAGCCCTCGACGAACTCGCTCTGGATGCGCAGCACCCGCCAGGGGTCGGCGTGCAGCCAGTCGACGTCCCGGTTTCGGGGCGAGCTGTCGAGCAGCCGCTGGTCGGCGGTGGTGGCCGGCACCTGGTCGCCGCGGAACACCACGGGGCCCATTTGGCGGCTCGGGTGCGCGGTGATGGGGGCCTCGTCCGGGCCGCGGACGGCGGGAGTGGCGTCACCGGTGTCGGTGGAGTGTGTGCCGTCGGTCACCGGCGGGTCACCGCAGCCAGCGGAGCATGGCCTGCTCCGCGTCGACATACTGCTGCACCGGTGCCCGCTCGTCGTCGGTGTGGGCGAGGTTGGGGTCGCCCGGCCCGAAGTTCACGGCCGGCACGCCGAGGGCCGAGAACCGGGCCACGTCGGTCCAGCCCTCCTTCGGCCCGACAGGCACGCCCAGCGCGGCGACGAACGCCTGGGCCGCGGGCAGGGTCAGCCCGGGGCGGGCGCCGGGCGCGTTGTCCTGGACGACGACCTCGAACCCGTCGAACACCGAGGCGACGTGGGCGGCCGCGTCGTCGCCGGACGTGTCCGGCGCATACCGGTAGTTCACCGTGACGACGCACCGGTCGGGGATGACGTTGCCCGCGATGCCGCCCGTGATTCCGACCGCCTGCAGCGCCTCGTGGTAGTCGAGCCCGTCGACGGTCACCGTGCGCGCCTCGTAGGCGGCGAGCCGGGCCAGGACCTGCGCGGCGTCGTGGATCGCGTTGTGCCCGTTCCACGGCCGGGCCGAGTGGGCGGCGGTCCCTTGGGTGACGACGTCGGCGCGCAGGGTGCCCTTGCAGCCCCCTTCGATGGCCCCGTTGGTCGGCTCGAGGAGCACGGCGAAGTCGGCGGCGATGAGGTCGGGGGCGCCGTCAGCGAGGTGCGCCAGGCCGTTGAACTGCCCGTCGATCTCCTCGCCCTCGTAGAAGACGTAGGTGACGTCGCGGCTGGGCGCGGTGACGGACCGGGCCAGCCGCAGCTGCACGGCGACGCCGCCCTTCATGTCCACGGTGCCCCGGCCGACCAGCTCGTCGCCGACCCGCCGGCTGGGCACGTTGGGCGGGTCGGTGATGGGCACGGTGTCGATGTGGCCGGCGAGGACCACCCGCTCCGTGCGGCCGAGGTCGGTGCGCGCGACGACGGTGTTGCCGTGCCGGGTGACGGCGAGGTGGTCCAGTGGGGCGAGGGCGTGCTCGATGGCGGTGGCCACGGCCGCCTCGTCGAGACTGACCGACGCGATGTCGCAGAGGGCAGCGGTGAGGGAGACGACGTCAGCGTCGAGGTCGATCACGGGTGCGGGCTCGAGCGGGTGGGACGCGACGCTGGCCATGCTCGCAGGCTAGCGCCGGCCCCACCCCGCCCTCCTCCCGGGTTGACGCAGCAGCGAGCGGGCCAACCCGGGTCGGGGGGAAGCCGGCCGGAACCTTCCTGCGCCGCCGATAGTCTCTTCGGCATGACGAGCGAGGCCTCCCGACGCGCCTGGGGCGTGGGTCTGGCGACCCATCAGGTGGCCGGACTGCCCGCGGGCGAGAGCTCCCGAGTGCTCGACGCGTGGTTCCCCGAGCCCCACCTCGGTGGCGGCTACGACGACCAGCGGCCGATGCCGGCCGGCCTGCGCGCCCTCGAGACACGCGACGACGACCGGGGCACCCGCCAGGTATGCGTCGGGCTGAGCATCGACCTCGACGCGCCTCCGGCGTCGGCCGTCGACGCATACCTGCGCCTGCACCTGCTCTCGCACCGGTTGGTGCAGCCCAACACCCTCAACCTCGAAGGCATCTTCGGCGTGCTCACGAACGTCGTCTGGACCAACCACGGCCCGTGTGCGGCGGAGGGGTTCGAGCAGACCCGGATGCGGCTGCGGCGGCGCGGGCCGGTGGAGGTGCGCTCGGTCGACAAGTTCCCGCGGATGACCGACTACGTGCTGCCCTCCGGTGTGCGCATCGCCGACGCCGACCGGGTGCGCCTCGGTGCCCACCTCGCGGCGGGGACGACCGTGATGCACGAGGGCTTCTGCAACTACAACGCCGGCACGTTGGGCACCTCGATGGTCGAGGGGCGCATCGTCCAGGGCGTCGTGGTCGACGACGGGTCCGATATCGGTGGCGGCGCGTCGATCATGGGCACGCTGTCGGGCGGCGGCACGGAGCGCGTGCGCGTCGGCCAGCGCTGCCTGCTCGGTGCTCAGTCCGGCCTCGGCATCGCCCTCGGTGACGACTGCGTCGTCGAGGCCGGCCTCTATGTCACCGCCGGCACCAAGGTCACGCTCCCCGACGGGTCGGTGGTCAAGGCCCGTGAGCTGTCCGGGCGGAACAACGTGCTGTTCATCCGCAACTCGGTCACGGGGGCCGTCGAGGCACGCGACCGCGCCGGGACGGGCATCACGCTGAACGACGACCTCCATGCGAACGTCTGAGCACCCCACGGGTCGAACGGGTCGAACGGGGCGCACGAGGCGCACGGGGGGTACGGGGCGTACGGGGGGTACGGGGGGTACGGGGACGGGGTCCGCCGGCGGCGGCTCGGACCAGGACCCCCCGGTCCGGCGGCGGCGGCGGTGGGTGGCGCCCGTGGTCGTCCTCAGCGTGCTCCTGCTGGTGGCCGGGTGCGGCTACGTCGCCTGGACAAGGCTGCAGGGCGAGCTGTTCCAGCCCAGCTGCACCGCGACGGCCAGGGGGTCGACCGTGTCGTTCAACCCCGAGCAGACCGCCAACGCCGCGCTCATCGCCGCCATCTCCGACAAGCGCGGCCTCCCGGCCCGGGCCGCGACGATCGCCATCGCCACGGCCATCCAGGAGTCCAAGCTGCGCAACCTCACCTTCGGTGACCGTGACTCGCTCGGGCTGTTCCAGCAGCGACCCAGCCAGGGCTGGGGCACCCGCGAGCAGATCCTCGATCCGGCATACGCCACCAACGCGTTCTACGACGCGCTGGTCAAGGTCGCCGGCTACGAGAACATGGAGATCACCAAGGTCGCTCAGGCCGTGCAGAAGAGCGCCTACCCCTCTGCGTATGCCGACCACGAGCAGGAGGGGCGGGTCCTCGCCTCCACCCTGCGCGGGCACTCCCCCGCCGGGCTCGGCTGCCAGCTGCGGCCGGTCAACCAGGCTGCCGACGGTGCGGCCGTCGCGGCCGACCTCAAGGCCCAGCTGGGGGTGACCGCGGTGCAGGACGGCGCCCTGCTGAAAGTCACCGCGCCGTCGGCGGAGCTGGCCTGGGCTGCGGGGCAGTGGGGCGTCGCCCGAGCCGACGCATACGGCATCGACCAGGTCCAGGTCGCCGACCGGGTATGGAACCGCGGTACCGGCTCCTCCGCCGCCGAGTGGGGCACCGCACCAACGCTGCCGACATCGACGACATCGACGACATCGACGACATCGACGACGGTGACCATCCGCATCGGCGCCCCGCAGGGCTGACCGAACGAGGCTGAGGGAGAAGGCCGCCGCAGTCCCATGCGCAGTCCTGTGCGCAGTCCCGTGCGCTGTCCCGTGCGCTGTCCCGTGCGCTGTCCCGTGCGCTGTCCCGTGCGCTGTGCTCCCAATAGGAGCGCCGCGCATGGCGGGACGAATATGCGGAGCGCAGCGCTCGGAATTCCGTGCGCCACGCTCCTCATATTGCTGGGTGACCAGCAACCCGGTGCGCTCCTGCCACCGCCCGGCGCACGCCGATGCCATTGGTCGCCCGCCAACGACGACGGCAGGTCAGAGCTCGACGCGGGAGCCCATGACCACGGTGCGGTCCGGGGGCAGGTGGAACCGGGTCGAGGGGTCGGCGGCGTTGTGCGCCAACCCGATGAACACCATCTTGCGCCACCGCTGCATCCCCGGCTCGCGGCCCGCTCGGAGGGTGGCCCGCGACAGGAAGTACGACGCCGTGTCAGGGTCGTAGTGCGTCTCGGGGTGCTGACCGGCGGCCATGGTGAGCCCCATGGGTAGGTCAGGGCTGTCGGCGAACCCGTAGCGAATGCTGACGAAGACGATGCCGTCGTCCGGGTTGCCGAGGTCGTCCACAGTCACCTGCTGCTCCAACGGCACGTGGGGCACGTTCTGGGCCTGAGCCGAGACGATGACGACGTGCTGGTGTAGCACGCCGTTGTGCTCGACGTTGGCCCGCAGTGCCAGCGGGGTCGTCGCGCTCGAAGGATGTGGGAACACCGCGACTCCCGGCACCCTCACCAGCTGCTGGGCGGACAGCTGCTCGACGAACTCCGAGAGCGAGCCCTCCACCGCGGTGCGGTTGCGGATGATGAGCTGCCGTCCCCGCTGCCACGTGGTCATGATGGTGAACATCACGGCGGCGATGAGCAGCGGCAGCCAGCCACCGGTGAGGATCTTCGTGAGGTTGGCGCTGAGGAAGGCGACCTCGATGCCGCCGAAGGCGACGCCGGCGAGCACGAGCTTCCAGGTCGACCAGCCAAACAGGATCCGCGCGACGCTCAGGAGCAGCAGGGTGTCGATGAGCAGGGCGCCGGTGACGGAGACGCCGTAGGCCGTGGCGAGCCGCTGCGACGAGCCGAACGTCACCATGAGCACCAGCACGACGACGAAGAGCGCCGCGTTGACGAACGGCAGGTAGATCTGGCCCTGCTCCTTGTCGGACGTCTGGCGCACCGTTAGGGGCGGGAGGAACCCGAGCTGCACGGCCTGCCTTGACATGGAGAAGGCGCCCGAGATGACGGCCTGTGAGGCGATGACCGTGGCCGCGGTCGCGAGGACGACCATGGGGATGGTGGCCCAGCCCGGCACGAGCAGGAAGAACGGGTTGCTGATCGCCTTGGGGTCCTGGAGGATCAGCGCGCCTTGGCCGAGGTAGTTGAGCACCAGGGCGGGGAAGGCGACCCAGAACCACGCCCGGCTGATCGCCGGCCGGCCGAAGTGGCCCATATCGGCGTAGAGCGCCTCCGCGCCGGTGATGGACAACACCACGGCGCCGAGCGCGACGAAGGCGATGAACGGGTGTGAGGCGATGAAGCCGATGGCGAAGGTCGGCGAGAGCCCCTTGACGATCGCGAGGTCGCCAACGACGTGGCCCAGGCCCGCCACAGCGATGGTGAGGAACCACACCAGCATGATCGGCCCGAAGAGGGCACCCACCTTGCCGGTCCCGAAGCGCTGGGCGGCAAAGAGCCCGGTGAGGATGGTGGCCGCGATGGGCACGACGAACGGGGCGAGCCCGGGGTTGGTGACGGTGATGCCCTCGACCGCCGAGAGCACCGAGATCGCCGGGGTGATGACTGAGTCCCCGTAGAACAGCGACGCGCCGAGGACGCCCAGGGCCATGACCACGCGGGTCCGCTTCGAGGTCGAGCTGAGCAGTCGGCGGGCCAGGGCCGCCAACGCCATGACGCCGCCCTCCCCCTCGTTGTCGGCCCGCATGACGACGAGCACGTACTTCACCGAGACGATGAGCGTGACCGACCAGAAGACCAGGGAGATGACGCCGTAGACGTCCTCGGGCGTCGGCTTGACCTCCCCCTGGTCGAGCGAGAAGACGGTCTGGAGGGCATACAACGGGCTCGTGCCGATGTCGCCGAAGACGACCCCGAGGGCGCCGAGCACCAGCCCCACGGTGGCCGGCCGGATGGGGCCGTCGTGCCCGGCATCCGCCGGCTGGCCGGTCTTCTCTCCCGAGGTGCGGGCCGCACGGTCTCGGTCCTGAGCGGTTCCGTCCTCCGGGCCGTCCTCCGGGCCGTCGTCGGGAGCGTTGTCGGGACCGTTGTCGAGACCGTTGTCGGGGTTGGAGTCCGACGAGGAGGCGGGCGGGGAGGCCGGGCTGGTCACACCTGAGTCTATGGAGGCGGGTCTGCTTCCGCCCGGGCGGACACGGCCGTA
>JALZBI010000481.1 GCA_030947565.1 Actinomycetota bacterium | reverse complement strand
ACCCCGGACTGCACCGGGTCGCGTCCCAGCGCCACACCCAGCCGACGAGAGGTGACCTGCGACGGGATGCCGGTAACCCGCTCGGGGGCCACGAGCCCGACCCGCAGCCCCGCCGCGGTTGCTCGCTCCCACCCTGCACGCAGACCGTCGACGAACCCGTCGGGCACCGTTGAGTCCTGGTCCACGGTGAGGACCGCCCAGGCGTCAGGAGCCTCACCCACGCCGGTGTTGAGGGCGGCCGCGATGCCGCGGTTCTCGGCGTGCCAAACGACCGTCGCACCGGCGGTCTCCAGCCCGCCCCGAAGCGGGCCCGACAGAGCGTCGGCGCCGTCCACCACCACGACGACACGGTCGACCTGACCGATCAGGCTCGCGGCCAGGTCCACCACCGGAGCGTCGGGGTGGAACGCCGGGACGACCGCGACGATCCCGCGGTCGGTCATGCCGGGGCGGCTTCGACGACACCCTGATCGAGGCCTAGCCAGTCGGCCATTCCCGCGAGGTGCCGGGCGAGAGCGGGACGCGCCTCCGGGGGTGCGCTCGGCTGCCACGTCACCTGGTTGAGCCGCAGCACCCCGCGAGCGCGGTCGGCCTTGAGGTCGCAGCGGGCGACCAGCGTGTCGCCGTAGAGGAACGGCAGCACGTAGTAGCCGTGGACCCGCTTCTCGACCGGGGTGTAGATCTCGATGCGGTAGCGCAGGTCATACAACGCCTCGGTGCGCTCACGCTGCCAGACGAGGGAGTCGAACGGGCTCAGCAGGCCCTCGGCGTGGATCGACCGCGGCACCCGGGCGGCGGTGTGCAGCCACGCCGACTTGGGCCACCCGATGATCTCGACCGGCTCCAGCTCGCCGCTGGCGACAAGGCGGGCGATGGCGGGGAGGGTCTCCGCGGCGGGCAGCCGGAAGTAGTCTCGGAGGCAGAGCAGCGTGCCGACCCCGTGCGCCCGGGAGGCGATGCGCACCAGCTCGAAGATGGCCTCTGCCTCCGACGGTCGCGCCGCCGGGTCGAGCCACTGCTCCCGCAGCGGCGGGGTCTTCGGCGCGACGAGAGCGAGCGCGGCATACCGGCGTTCGAACTGGCTGGTGCGGCCGGCCGAGGTGATGCGGCCGGCGCGGAACAGGTATTCCAGCGCCGTCTTGACCGCCGACCAGTTCCAACCCCAGTGGTCGGTGCGGCGGGGCTGGTCGTGCGCCAGCGCCCGCTCGACCTCGCGCGAGGTCATCGGCCCGCGTGCCTCCACCTCGTCGAGAACGGCGTCCGTCAGGCCGGGGTGCTCCTGCTCGACCCGCTGGAAACCACCCCATGCGTCGTCGCGCGCGCCGCGCATCCGGAAGTCGAGAAGCGGCCAGGTCGTGGGCGGCACGAGGCTGGCCATGTGGCCCCACGACTCGACGAGGCGGCGCGGAGACTCGTTCGTGGCCCGGTCGAGCAGGGCGGGGTCGTAGGGACCGAGCCGAGCGAGGAACGGCAGGTAGTGGCTACGAGAGACGACGTTGACGCTGTCGATCTGCACGACCCCGACCCGGTCGACGACCCGCTGCACGTGCCGGGTGGTGGCCTGCCACGGCTCCGGGCGCGGGTCGGCGAACCCCTGGGCGGCGATCGCGATGCGACGCGCCTGGGCCAGGCTGATCCTCCTCACGCGAGCCGGGAGGTCAGGCCTGGCGCGGGTCGACGATGTTCTGCCGCACGGCATACATCGCGGCCTCCATCCGGGTGTGCAGCTGCAGCTTCTCGAGGATGTTGCGCACGTGGTTCTTGACGGTGTTCTCGGAGATGAACAGCTCTGAGCCGATGTCGCGGTTGGCTTTGCCCCGGGCGACCAGCTTGAGCACCTCGACCTCCCGTTGGGTCAGCTTCGGCGCGTGCGGGTTGGGCAGCTCCTCCTCGCGGCGGCTGATCTGCGCGAACTCGGCGAGCAGCTTGGAGGCCATCGACGGTGAGATGAGCGACTGGCCCGTGTGGACGGCCCGGATGCCGGCCGCGATGGTCTCACCGGGCACGTCCTTCAGCAGGTAGCCGTTGGCGCCGGCGCGGACCGCCTCGAAGAGGTCGGTCTCCTCGTCGCTGATGGTGAGCATGACGATGCGGCTGCTCGGCACCCGCTCCTTGATCGCCAGGCAGGCCTCGATGCCCGACTGCCGAGGCATCCGCACGTCCATGAGGATGACGTCGGGAAGCAGCTCCTCGGCCCGGCGCAACGCCTCGACGCCGTCGGCCGCCTCGCCGACGACCTCGATGTCACCCTCGTGGTCCAGCACCATCTCGAGCC
>JALZBI010000133.1 GCA_030947565.1 Actinomycetota bacterium | reverse complement strand
AATCGCCACCAAAACCGAGGTCGCAAGACCCACTCTCCGACACACGCCTTGACGCCGAGAACGCCGCCCAATGCGTCTCCTGCCGCCTTGCCACCCCACGAAACGGGCTTGTTCAGCAGAGTCCTAGAACGGGCCCATACCGACAAACACGTGAGTCCGGTCGGGAAGAGGGCCGCCGGCGGGTCGGGACGTAGGCCGGCGGCGGGGGCCGCAACGGGTGCGCCGAGGGCTGTGACCAGCCCCACGGAACACGGGTCTGCGCTCGGGCGTTCACCTGCGAGAATGGACGAGAGACGGCTCAGCGTCGCTCGTGGGTGCCCGGTGACGGCCCCGCGGGTGTCCGCCGGCTAAAACCTCACTGGACCTCAGCGAAGCAGGAGGGTCGGGGCACCAGCCCAGACGTACATGGACGTGAAGCGAATCCTACGCACCCCGATGGTCTGGGTGATCGTGCTCATCGGGGCCGTGATCCTCATCCTCTCGCTGTCCGACAACAGCGGGTTCACCCGGATCGACACCTCCAAGGCGCTCGAGCTGGTCAACCAGAACAAGGTCGACTCCGCCAAGCTGCTCAACAACGAGCGCATCGAGCTGACCCTCAAGCCCGGGGAGACCTTCTCCGACGGCGACAAGATCAAGAACGCCACGAAGGTCTACGCCTACTACGTCGACGCCCGCGGCACCAACGTCGTGGCCGCGCTCGACGCGCACGTGCCGCCCAACGGCTACACCGACCAGATCGACGAGACCAGCTGGCTCGGGTCGATGCTCGTCAGCCTGATCCCCATCGTCATCGTCCTCGGCCTGTTCTGGTTCCTCATGGGCCAGATGCAGGGTGGCGGGTCGCGCGTCATGCAGTTCGGCAAGTCGCGCGCCAAGCTCGCGTCCAAGGACACGCCCAAGGTGACCTTCGCCGACGTCGCCGGCTGCGACGAGGCGGTCGAGGAGCTGCACGAGATCAAGGAGTTCCTCCAGGAGCCCGCCAAGTTCCTGGCGGTCGGCGCCAAGATCCCGAAGGGGGTACTGCTCTACGGCCAGCCCGGCACCGGCAAGACCCTGCTCGCGCGAGCGGTCGCCGGCGAGGCGGGGGTGCCGTTCTACTCGATCTCGGGTTCGGACTTCGTCGAGATGTTCGTCGGCGTCGGTGCCTCCCGGGTCCGTGACCTGTTCGAGCAGGCCAAGGCCAACGCCCCGGCCATCGTCTTCGTCGACGAGATCGACGCCGTCGGTCGCCACCGCGGCGCCGGCCTGGGCGGCGGCCACGACGAGCGGGAGCAGACCCTCAACCAGCTGCTCGTCGAGATGGACGGCTTCGACGTCAAGACCAACGTCATCCTCATCGCGGCCACCAACCGGCCCGACATCCTCGACCCGGCGCTGCTGCGCCCCGGCCGGTTCGACCGCCAGATCGCGGTCGACTCGCCGGACATGCTCGGCCGGCACCGCATCCTCCAGGTGCACTCGCAGGGCAAGCCCATGGCGCCCGATGTCGACCTGCTGACGGTCGCTCGCCGCACGCCCGGCTTCACCGGTGCCGACCTGGCCAACGTGCTCAACGAGGCGGCCCTGCTCACGGCCCGCAGCAGCAAGAAGCTCATCGACGACCACACCCTCGACGAGGCCATCGACCGCGTCATCGCCGGGCCCCAGAAGCGCACCCGCATCATGTCCGCCGCGGAGCGCAAGATGACCGCATACCACGAGGGCGGCCACGCCCTGGTCGCCGCGTCGCTCAACCACACCGATCCGGTCACCAAGGTGACGATCCTGCCGCGCGGCCGGGCCCTCGGCTACACGATGGTCATGCCGCAGGACGACAAGTACTCCACGACGCGCAACGAGATCCTCGACCAGCTCGCGTACGCCCTTGGTGGCCGCGTCGCTGAGGAGATGGTCTTCCACGACCCCACCACGGGCGCCGCGAACGACATCGAGAAGGCCACCGCGATGGCCCGCAAGATGGTCACCGAGTACGGCATGTCCGAGCGGGTGGGCGCGATCAAGCTCGGGGCAAGCTCCGGGGAGGTGTTCCTCGGCCGCGAGATGGGCCACCAGCGCGACTACAGCGAGGAGATCGCCGGCGTCGTCGACGAGGAGGTGCGCAAGCTCATCGAGAACGCGCACGACGAGGCGTGGCACGTCATCAACGACAACCGCGACGTCCTCGACCGGCTCGTGCTCGAGCTGCTCGAGAAGGAGACGCTCAACGGCACCGAGCTGGCGACGATCTTCGAGCAGGTGCGCAAGCGCCCGGTGCGGCCGACGTGGCTCTCCAGCGAGTCCCGGCTGGTAAGCGATCTGCCCCCGGTGCTGACACCGGCCGAGCGGGAGGCGTCAGCTCTGAACCGCAACGGCACCCCGGCCGGCTACAACCGCAACGGCTACGGCCAGAACGGCGCCAACGGGTCGAACGGCCACGGCGGCTCCCACGTCGCCAACGGGTCCCACGGGTCCAACGGGCACGGCGGGTCCAACGGGCAGCGGCCGGCCCCACAGGACGCGTCCGGTGACCGCGAGCTCGGCCAGCGCATCGACGACGCCGCCCAGGCTGGGGCCAGCCCGCTGGCCGAGGTCGAGCCGCGTACGCAGGTCGTCGAGGTGCCTGACGGCGGTCGGGTCGACCCCTCCGACGACCACTGACCCCGGATGCCCGTCGACCTGGACCGGGCCGCCGCCGCGGTCCGTGAGCTGCTCATCGCGGTCGGGGAGGACCCCGACCGCGAGGGCCTCAGGGAGACCCCGGGTCGGGTCGCCCGGGCCTACGCGGAGACCTTCGCCGGCCTCGACCAGACGGCCGAGGCGGTGCTCGGAAGGACGTTCGCGATCGAGCACGACGAGCTGGTCATCGTGCGCGACATCGAGCTCTACAGCACCTGCGAGCACCATCTCGTCCCGTTCCACGGGGTCGCGCATGTCGGCTACATCCCCGCCAAGGACGGCCGGGTCACCGGCCTGTCGAAGATCGCCCGCCTCGTCGAGGTCTACGCCCGGCGCCCCCAGGTGCAGGAGCGGCTCACCACGCAGGTCGCCGATGCGCTGGTCACCCACCTGCAGGTGCAGGGCTGCCTCGTCGTCGTCGAGTGCGAGCACCTGTGCATGTCGATGCGCGGCGTCCGCAAGCCGGGTTCGCGCACCATCACCTCCGCCGTGCGTGGCCAGCTGCGCAACGCCGCCACCCGAGCCGAGGCGATGTCGCTGCTGCTCGGTGGCCAGCGGTGACCGTCGGCGCACCGGCGACCCAGCTGCCCGTGGCGCCGGGGCGTCCGGTGGTCCTGGGGGTCGTCAACGTCACGCCCGACTCGTTCAGTGACGGCGGCGCGTGGTTCGAGCCCGACGCGGCCGTCGAGCACGGCCGCTCCCTCGTCGCGGACGGCGCCGACATCGTCGACGTCGGGGGCGAGTCCACCCGTCCCGGTGCCGAACGGCCCTCGGTCGAGGAGGAGCTGCGCCGGGTGCTCCCGGTCGTCGAGGCGCTGGCCGCCGAGGGTGCGGTCGTCTCCATCGACACCATGCGCGCGGTCGTCGCCCACCAGGCGCTCCGCGCGGGGGCGACCCTCGTCAACGACGTCAGCGGCGGCCTGGCCGACCCCGGCATCCTCGCCGTGGTCGCCGACGCCGGCTGCCCCTACGTGGCGATGCACTGGCGCGGGCACAGCACCGGTATGCAGTCCCGCGCCGTCTACGGCGATGTCGTGGCCGACGTCGCGCACGAGCTGACCGCCCGCCGCGCTGCCATCCTCAGTGCCGGGGTGACCGCCGAGCGCCTCGTCCTCGACCCCGGGCTCGGCTTCGCCAAGTACGCCCCCCACAACTGGGCCCTGCTCGCCCACCTCGACGCCCTGACGGCGATCGGGCAGCCCGTCCTCGTCGGCGCCTCCCGCAAGACCTTCCTGGGACGCATCGGAGCGCCTCCGGGCACCGACCCCCGGCCGCCCGCTGACCGTGACGCGGCGACCGCAGCGACGAGCGTCCTGTGCGCTCTCGCGGGCGTGTGGGGGGTGCGCGTCCACGACGTCGCCGGCACCCGTGACGCCCTGGCCGTCGTCCACGAGGTGGCCGCCCACCGATGAGCGACCGTATCCACCTGCGCGGCGTCGAAGCCGTCGGTCACCACGGGGTCCTCGCCTTCGAGAAGCGCGACGGGCAGCCGTTCGTCGTCGACGTCGTCCTGACGCTCGAGCTCTCCCGCGCCGGTGCCTCGGATGCCCTGGACCACACCGTCTCCTACGCGGAGGTCGCGGCCGACGTCGTCGATCGCATCACCGGGCCGTCGTTCGACCTCATCGAACGGCTGGCCGAGGTCATCGCGGCCGACGTCCTCACCCGGCCACTCGTCGAGTCGGTCGAGGTCACCGTGCACAAGCCTCAGGCGCCGGTCGGCACGCCGTTCACCGATGTCGCCGTCGAGATCCGTCGCCGCCGCGGCGTTCCCGTCGTCGTCGCGCTGGGCGCCAACCTCGGCAACGCCCGCGCCACCCTCGAGGCTGCGGTCGCCGAGGTGGCGGCCATCCCCGGTATGCGCGTCCGTGCGGTGTCGCCGCTGGTCGAGACCGACCCCGTCGGCGGCCCCGAGCAGCCGGCATACCTCAACGCAGTGCTCCTGGGTGAGACGACGCTGGGCGCCGCCGACCTGCTGCGGGCGCTGCACGCGGTCGAGCAGGCCCGCGGGCGGACCCGTGAGGTGCGCTGGGCCGCCCGGACGCTCGACCTCGACCTCATCCAGGTCGGCGTGCCCGGCACCGGCGCCGAGGTGCGGTCCGACGGCCCCGACCTGCTGCTGCCGCACCCCCGCGCCCACGAACGCGGGTTCGTGCTCGTGCCGTGGTCGAAGGCCGACCCCGCAGCGAGGCTGCGAGTGGGTGCCGAGGTCATGGCGCTGAGCGTGGCCGTCGACCGGGTGGACACCACGGGCGTACGTCCCGGGCCGGACTGGAGCCCAGCATGGTGACCGAGCCCCACGGCGTCCGGCCGAGGGTGCTGCTCCTCGTCGCCCTCGTCGCGGCTGGTCTGTCGTGGGTGCTCTTGCGGCTCACCGCCGCCGGCGGGCGTGACCTGCCTGAGGCCAGCTGGATCGGTGTGGTCATCCTCGTGGCCATCGGCCTCGGGCTCGTCGCGGCCGGCCGGCCGGTCAAGCGGCTCGTCGCGGGCACCGCCACCCATACGGTGCACCCGCTGTATGCCGCCCGGGTGCTCGCCATGGCCCAGGCGGCAGCGCTCGGAGGGGCCGCGTTCGTCGGCTGGTACGTCGCGCAGGTCCTGCTCGTGCTGCCGGACGTCGACGTGGCGTCGCAGCGGCAGCGCCTTCTCCTGCTGGGCGTGCTCACCCTCTCGGCGGCCGGACTGGCCGGCGTCGGCCTGCTCGTGCAGCGCTGGTGCCGCCTCGATGACGAGCAGGACCGCGACCCCTACGACCCGCGCTTCGACGACGACCCGCGCGCCGGCGACGGCCCACGTCAGCGGTAGACCTCGCTGAGACTTAGGACTACGACCGTCTACCCACGACGGGGCCGAAGGGCGTGGGTCTCCACCGTGCGTCGCTCGAAGCGGCCGCCGTAGCGGGAAGTGGTCGGTGGAGCGACTCGACAGCCGCTACGGCACCCGCTGCGACCTCGCCACGGACCGCTGGGAGCCGCGGACTCCTGGCGTCAGCGGTAGACCTCGCCGCCGACCGTGCCCATCTGGGCGTTGATCATGCCTGCAGCCACCCAGTTGGGTCCGGCGTGCACGTAGCGGGCCCGGTCGAGGGCCGCGGTCAGAGCGCTGAGCTTGGCCTCGGGGGTCGGGGCGTACCAGAGAAACAGCGCCTCCTTGTCGGCCAGCGCGCTGGCGCAGACGACGGCGTCCGGCGCGGCCGGGCTGCCCGTCGGCGAGGGCGTCGCGGTGATGCGGATCGGCGGCACAGCGGACGGGCAGCCGAAGACCGCGGCCAGGTCGTCGATGGACCGCAGCCGGGCCGCGTCGACGGGCGACTCACCCACCGACACGGGCGTCGGCATACCGGGTAGCGCCGTGGTCGCTGAGGTGGCCGGAGTGGAGGTGCTCGCCGGGGCTGGAGCACTGCTCGCCGCTGACGTGGCGCTCGACGGGGCCGGGGTGGGGGGCTGCGGGTCCTTGTCGGCGCAGCCGGCCAGCAGCGTGACCCCGAGGAGGGCGCCCCCGAGCCCGAGACGTCTCCCGAGCCGCGCGGGCAGCCGTGTGCTCACTTGTCGATGTCTCCGACGACGAAGAACATCGAGCCGAGGATGGCGGTCATGTCGGCGACGCCGTGGCCGGGGAGCATCTGCGCCAGGACACTGACGTTGTTGAACGAGGCGGAGCGCAGCTTGAGGCGCCACGGGGTCTTGTCACCCCGGGACACCAGGTAGTAGCCGTTGAAGCCCAGAGGGTTCTCGGTGGCCGTGTAGAGGTGGCCCTCCGGGACCCGCAGCACCTTGGGCAGCCTGACGTTGACCGGACCCTGGGGCAGGGAGCGCAGCCGGGCGACACAGGCCTCGGCGAGGTCGAGGCTGACGTCGGTCTGCTCCAGGAGCACCGAGAGCCGCGCCTCGCAGTCACCAGCCGTGCGGGTGACGACCCGG
>JALZBI010000480.1 GCA_030947565.1 Actinomycetota bacterium | reverse complement strand
TGGCCGCACCACCTGCTGCACCGCCACCACCGCCGCCGCGCGTCACCTCCTGCACGGTGATGGTGCTGCCGTTGACCGCCGTGACCAGGCCGTTGGTGGCGCGGCGACCGAACCCGCCCGCGCCGTCAGGTCCGGCTGTGCCCGTGCGTGTCGGGGCACCCGTCGGAGCCCCCGCACCCCCACCGCCGGCACCCCCACCGCCGGCACCGCCGGCGAACCCGCCCGCGCACTGACCGTTCGTGGCTGGCCGCACCTGCACCGTGGCGGCGGTCACGGAGGTCGGCGCGGCCGCCGCCGTCCCCGGAGTGCCCGTGGCCGAGCCCGTCGACTGCGGCTCGAGCACCGTCACACAGGATCCGGTCGTCACGTCCCCGAGCGTCGCCACCACCTGGCGGGTGAACGTCGTCGTGTCGGTCCACGACACGGCCGTCTGGTCGGTTCGGGTCTGAACCTGCATGGTCGACCCGCTCACCGCGGCGATCAGGCCCGTGGTGCCCGGCTGACGCTGAGCGTTCCTCCCACCCATGGCACCGGTCGGGGCAGGCGTCGAACCGGCTGCCGGGGCAGGCCCGCTCGTCGTCGACGAACCTCCGCCGCAGCCCGCGAGGGCGAGGGCTACGAGGACGCTGAGCCCGGCATACGGAAGGGCGTGCGGACGAAGCAGGGTGGGCATGTCATTCGCTCCTGAGGGCGTCGATGGGTGCGAGCTGGGCCGCGCGCTTGGCGGGGTAGACCCCGGCCACGAGGCCGATGACGAGGGAGACGACGAGGGCGCCGATCGAGGAGAGGGCCGAGATCGTCACGGGTTGGTTGATGAGGTTGGGAAGGACGGCGGCGCCGGCATACCCGATCGCCAGGCCGAGGACACCACCGGTGAGCCCCAGGAGGCTGGCCTCGAGGAGGAACTGCCGCAGGATCACCGACGGCGTGGCGCCGAGCGCCTTACGCAGACCGATCTCGCGCACCCGCTCGGCGACGGACACCAGCATGATGTTCATGACGCCGATACCGCCGACCAGGAGGGAGATCGCGGCGATCCCGGCCAGCAGCACGGTGAGCACGTGCTCCGTGCTGGTGGCGGTGTCCACCAGCGACTGCTGGCTGCTCAGGGTGAAGTCGGCCGCGGTCGGGCTCACCCCGTGGCTGGTGAGCAATGCGCTGTCGGTCTCCTGGTAGGCCGCGGACAGGGTCGCCTGGCTGGAGGCCTGGAGGTAGATCGTGCTGACCGCCTCCGGGTTCGTGCTCGTCGAGACCCGGGTGGCGTAGGTGGTCATGGGGATGACGACCTGGTCGTCCAAGTTGGTCGACGAGCTGGTCCCCTGGGTGTCGAGGAGGCCGATGACGGTGTACTGGGCGTTGTTGATCGTCACCGTCTGGCCGACCGGGTTGCTCGTGAACAGCTCGCTGGCCGTCGTCGTCCCGAGCACCGCCACGGTGTTGCCGGCCGACAGGTCGGCGTCGGTGAAGAACCGCCCGACCGTCACCGTGCGGGCCCGCACCGACAGCCACGACGGGGTCGTGCCGACCACCGACGAGGTCCACGTCTGCGTGCCGGCGGCGAGCGACTGGTTCGAGGTCGAGGCGGGGGCGACGGCGGCGACATCGGGCGCGATGGCCGGGTCGGCGAGCATCTGCGCGTCGCCGGCGGTCAGCGTGGTCGCGGAGCCCTGGCCGCCCCGGAATCCGGTCGCACCCGTCGTGCTGCCCGGCGTGACGACGAGCAGGTTGGAACCCAGGGCGTTGATGGCGCTGGCGACCTTCTGCTGGGCGCCCTGCCCGAGGCCGACGGTGAGCATCACCGCGGCGATGCCGATGAGGATGCCCAGCATCGTGAGGATCGACCTCATCCGCCGGGCGAGGATCGCCTCGAAGGCGGTGCGGAAGGTGTCGGCCCAGGTCATGCCTGCACCTGCGGATCGTCGTGCTCCCACAGGGGCCGGCGGCCGATGCTCGACTCCGGCGTCGACGCGGTCGGCGGCGGAGTAGCTGCCGGGAGAGCCGGTGTCGCGGCCGGCTCCCCGGCTGCGTCAGGGACCCGCTTCTCGTGCGTGTGGAAGAGATGACCGTCACGGATCAGCACGGTGCGGGCCGCCTGCTGGGCTACGTCGCCCTCGTGCGTGATGAGCACGACGGTCCGCCCCTGGTTGTGCAACTCCCGGAACAGCGACAGGACGTCGAGGGTCGAGGCCGTGTCGAGGTTGCCGGTGGGCTCGTCGGCGAGGATGAGGTCAGGATCGGTCACCAGGGCTCGGGCCACCGAGACCCGCTGCTGCTGACCA
>JALZBI010000132.1 GCA_030947565.1 Actinomycetota bacterium | reverse complement strand
GCCCCGGCCCCGGCCCGCACGCCGGCGCCGGCCACCACGACCACCAAGGCCCCGGTGCCCCAGCCCTCGGCATCTCCGACGGCCGCCGCCAAGGCGCCGGTCACCACCGCTCCTCCGGCCGCCGGAGTCTCGGCCGCCGCGTGCGCCGACGGCTCGGGCGTGGAGTCGGGCCTGACGCCCGACGGCATACGGGTGCACCGCGCCGTCTGTGCGCTCTTCCCCGGCGTCAGTGGCTACGGCGGACTGCGCGGCACCGGCGACTATCACGGGACGGGCCAGGCCGTGGACATCATGATCGGCGCGAACAGCTCGCTCGGTGCCCAGATCGCCGCCTACGTGCGCGACCATGCGTCCGCCCTCGGCGTCAGCGAGGTCATCTACGCCCAGAGGATCTGGACCGTGCAGCGGGCCTCCGAGGGCTGGCGAGCGATGGCTGACCGCGGCTCACCGACAGCGAACCACGTCGACCACGTGCACGTCAGCGTCTACGGCACCGCCGCCACCGGCTGACCGGCTCTCCACACCCGGATCGAACCGATCAGCGGGCGCGGCGCCTCAGCCGCTCGACGTCGATGAGCAGCACGGCCCGGGCCTCGAGCTTGAGCCAGCCGCGGGTCGCGAAGTCGGCGAGCGCCTTGTTGACCGTCTCGCGCGACGCCCCGACGAGCTGGGCCAGCTCCTCCTGCGTCAGGTCGTGGCTGACCATCACCCCCTCCTCGACCGGCCGACCGAACCGGTCGGCGAGGTCGAGCAGCGCCTTGGCCACCCGGCCGGGCACGTCGGTGAACACGAGGTCGGCCAGGTGCTCGTTGGTGCGCCGCAGTCGCTGGGCCAGCGCCCCGAGCAGGGCCTTGGAGACCTCCGGGCGCCCGGACAGGAGGCCGGTCAGCGAGTCGTTCCCGAGCTCCATCAGCTGGGTCTCGGCCACCGCGGTGGCGGTCATCGTGCGCGGACCCGGGTCGAACAGGCTGAGCTCGCCGAACATCTCACCCGGTCCGAGCACCGCGACGAGATTCTCCCTCCCGTCGATGCTCGACCGGCCGAGCTTGATCTTGCCCTCGCCGATGACGTAGAGCGTGTCGCCGATGTCGCCCTCGTGGAAGAGCACGTCGCCGCGCTCCATCCGCGCCGAGCGCATCTGGGCCAGCAGGGCGTCGCCCGCCTCGGCGTCCAGGGCCGCGAACAACGGTGCGCGCCTCACCACCTCGTGGTCCACGGGCTCAGTGTGCCACGCGGCATACCGGCCCACCCGTTCGGCAGAACCGCTCGGGCCTCGTGAGGAGACCGTCAGGAGGCGGCCATACGCTTTCGGGGTGCAGCTGGAAGAGACGCCCGTCGCGCGGACGAGACGGGCCCGCCGCATCCACCGCGCGCTCCAGGAGCGCTACCCGTATGCCCGGTGCGAGCTCGACTTCACCACGCCCCTCGAGCTCCTGGTCGCCACCATCCTGTCGGCCCAGACGACTGACCAGCGGGTCAACCTCGTCACCCCGGCGGTGTTCTCGCGCTACCGCGCGGCCGCCGACTACGCCGCCGCCGACCGCGCCGAGCTCGAGACGATGATCCAGTCGACGGGTTTCTTCCGCAACAAGGCTGACGCGCTCCTCAAGCTCGGCGCGGCGCTCGTCGAGGGCTTCGGAGGGGAGGTGCCCGGCCGGCAGGCCGACCTCGTGACGCTGCCCGGTGTGGGCCGCAAGACGGCCAACGTCGTCCTCGGTCACGCCTTCGCCGTGCCGGGCATCACCGTCGACACCCACGTCGGGCGGCTGGCCCGCCGGTTCGGCTGGACCGACGAGACCGACCCGGTCAAGGTCGAGCACGCCCTCGGGGCGCTCATCACCAAGCGCGACTGGACCGTGCTCAGCGACGCCATGATCTTCCACGGCCGGCGCACCTGTCACGCCAAGAAGCCGGCCTGCGGGGCGTGCCCGGTCGCCGCGTGGTGCCCGAGCTACGGCGTCGGCGAGACCGACCGCGACCGCTCCCTGGCACTGCTCGCCTACGAGCTCGCGCCCGGCTCGGTTGCGCAACCCATGCCCCCGCCCGGTCCGTTGCCCGCACCCCGGGCCGTCCCCCGCCGCCCCCGAGCCGGAGCCTGAACCCGTGCCGGCCACGCCCTCGTTCGCGGGCCCCGGTGAGTCGCTCCACCCGCGTCGTTCGCCCGAGCGGACCCCAACGCCCCCTTGGCTGCAGCGGCTCGTGACCGGTGCGGCGACGGCGGACGCCGAGTGGTCCAGCCGGTTCGTCCCGCCCGACGACGGAGCCCGGGAGTCGGCGGTCCTGTTACTTTTCGGTCCTGACGCCGACGGCGCGGAGTCGCTCCTGCTGATCGAGCGTTCTCATGGCATGAGGTCCCACCCCGGTCAGATCGCCCTGCCCGGCGGCGCCACCGACCCGGGCGACGCCGACGCCGCGGCGACCGCCCTGCGCGAGGCCGAGGAGGAGGTGCGCCTCGACCGGGCAGGCGCCGAGGTCGTCGGCATCCTGCCGCCCCTCTTCCTGCCGCCGAGCGGGTTCGTCGTGACCACCGTCGTCGCCTGGTGGGCCGACCCGGGACCCGTGGCCGTCGGGGACCCGCGCGAGGTCGCGCAGGTGATCCTCGCGCCGCTGGACTACCTCACCGACCCGGCCGCGCGGCATACCGTCACCCACCCCAGCGGCTACCGCGGGCCGGCGTTCGTGCTCGGCGACGACCTGCTCCTGTGGGGGTTCACCGGCGGTGTCGTCAACGAGGCCCTGCAGCTGGCCGGGCTCGAGCGCCCCTGGGACGAGTCGCGACTGCTGCCCCTGCCTGAGCGGTTCACCCGGGGTCGCTCGTGACCGGCTCGGTGCTCGACGTCGTGCTGGTCGTCATGCTGCTGCTCTACGCCTTGGCGGGCTACCGACAGGGCATCCTGCTCAGCGCCCTCTCGCTCGTAGGTTTCCTCGGCGGCGGCGCGCTCGGGATGTGGCTCCTGCCGTCGGTCCTCGCCAACGTCGACTGGGTCATGGCGCACGAGGCCGTCCGGGTGGTCGTGCTCGTGTTCCTGGTGTTCATGTGTGCCTCGGTCGGGCAGGCCATCGCCGTGCCGATCGGCAGCCGGCTGCGGTCGCAGGTGCGGGGGAAGCCCGGCCGGGCGCTCGACTCGGGGTTCGGCGCTGTGGCCACCGTCCTCGCGGTGTCGCTGCTCGTCTGGTTCGTCGCCGGCGCCGTCCGGGGCGCGGCGCCGGCCGCCCTGGGCCGCGCCATCGGGGAGTCCCGGGTGCTCGCCACGATCGACGAGGTCGTGCCGCCGGCCGCCGGTCAGCTGTTCGCCGGGTTCCGGACCCTGCTCGACGCCAACGGCATCCCCAAGGTGTTCAACGGCCTGAGCCCCGAGCCGATCCAGCCGGTGGCGCCACCGAGCTCCGCCGCCGACGCGACACCCCAGGTGCAGGAGGCCTCGCGCTCCGTGGTCCGGGTGACCGGCGTCGCTGAGGCGTGCCGGCGGGAGAAGGAGGGCAGCGGCTGGGTCGTCGCTCCCGGCAAGGTCCTCACCAACGCCCACGTCGTCGCCGGGATGCAGGAGGCGTCGGTGCAGGTGCAGGGCGTCGGGCGCGAGTATGCCGCCAGCATCGTCGCCTTCGACCCGCAGCGTGACCTCGCGGTGCTCTCGGTCACCGGCCTGGCCGCCACCCCGCTGGTCCAGGGCGCCGCGGTGCGCAGCGGCGACGAGGCGGTCGTCGCCGGCTTCCCGCTCGACGGGCCCTACCGCCTCGACCCGGCCCGCGTCCGGCGGGTCATCGCGGCCACCGGGTCCGACATCTACGGTCAGCCGGGGATCACCCGCGAGATCTACTCGCTCTACACCCGGGTCGAACCCGGCAACAGCGGCGGCCCGCTGCTCAACCCGCAGGGCCAGGTGGTCGGGGTGGTCTTCGCCAAGTCGCTCGACGACGCGACGACGGGGTATGCGTTGACCCTCGCCGAGGCGCGGCCGGTGCTCGACGCCGCCGCGGGCGCGACCCGCCCGGTGTCGTCCGGCGGCTGCTCGACGGGGTGAGCTCGAAGGCGTCCTCCACGGGCCGCCACGGGGGCCGGAGGGCGGTCAGTCGACGGAGTCGAGCCAGTCGACGATCGCGGCGCTGACCCGCTCGGGGGCCTCCTCGGGGAGGAAGTGCCCGGCCCCGTCGACGAGCTGGAACGTGTATCGCCCCGAGACGTAGTCTCCGGAACCGCCCGTCGAGGCGGCCACCACGCAGCCGTCCTCGGTGCCCTGGAGGTGTAGCACGGGCTGCTTGATGAGCCCCCGGATCCGGCGGTTGAACAGGGGGCCGTCCTGACGCACCTGGCTGCGCCCGAACCACCGGTAGTGCTCCGCGGCGGAGTGGGCGACAAACGGCAGCGACATCGCGTCGCCGTAGCGGGTGACGTCCTCGGGGCTGGGGTACTCACCGAAGGGGGAGGCCCAGGAGCGCAGGATGTCGGCGACATAGGCGTGGTCGCGCGTCATCTCCCGCTCCGGCCCGAACGGGCGCTGCAGGTCGAGGAGGTAGCGGCTGGCCTGCCGCTGGCGACGGTCGGTGAACGACGCGCGGCGGATGACCCTGGGGTGCGGCATGGCCAGCGACCCGATGGCCCGGGTCACCCCCGGTTGCAGGGTCGGCATCGACCAGGCGACGAACCCGCCGATGCCGTGCCCGACGACGATGGCGTCGTCCTCACCGAGGGAGCGGATCACCGACGCCGCATCGGCGGTGGACGTGTAGGTGTCGTAGCCGCGTGGCGGCTTGTCGCTGGCGCCGTAACCCCTCAGATCCATCGCCACCGCCCGCCACCCCGCATCGGCGATGGCCGCCATCTGGTGCCGCCAGGCATACCAGAACTGCGGGAAGCCGTGCATGAGCAGGACCATCGGCCCGTCGCCCATCTCGGCGACATGGAAGCGAGCCCCGTTGGCGGAGACCAGGCGGTGGCGCCAGGGCCCGTCGATGAGGACGGACGCCGCGTCGTGCATGACGCCTACTCTGCCGGGTACGGTCACCGGCTGGTAGGTCGTTCGTCCAGGGCGACGAGGGACTCGGGGGCCGGCACGGCCTTGGCGTGCTGGGTGCCGTCCTGCCCGGCGCTCTTGACCATGGCCAGCGTCTCCTGAGCACTGGCGATGGCCCGCTCCGGGCGGGGGTTGACCTGGGAGAGCGCCTTGCGCCCGATCATGGCGAGCACCGCGGCCACCACGAAGAGCACCACGGTGACGATGAGGAACCCGGCCCACGCCGGAAGCCAGATGGCGATGACGAGGGACAGCGTGATGAACAGCAGGCCGAGCCCGTAGAGCGCGACGACCCCGGCGCCGGCGAGCATCCCGACCCCCTTGCCGGCGGTGCCGACCTGGGCGCTCAGCTCGGTCTTGGCGAGCTGGATCTCCTTGCGGACGATGACCGAGAAGTCATCGGTGACCTGGGCGACGAGCTGCCCGATGGTGCGCTCCTGGGAGCGACGCATCTCCTCGGGAATGCCTGGGGCCGGCTGGGTGCCGCGGGTGTCGTTGCTCATCGGTCCTCCGGTGCGGGGGGTTTCACGTGCTGCTCGGGCGAGCCTATCGCCGCGGTCGGGTGCGTCGTCCCCGAGGCTACGGAGTCCCATGAGCAACTCCGTGGCCGACGTGTATGCCCCGTGCCCCGGTGAGGACGCCCCCCGTCACGGCCGGGAGCGGCAGGTCGACGACGCGATCCACGCCAGGATCAGCCCGCGCAACGAGGTGCTGCGGTTGTTGCCGACCCGGATCGGCGGATGGTCGGGGCGTGGGGCTTCGCCGTCGTCTACGGGCCTCGTGCCGCCGGCCCCGACGGGTCGACGCACGCCGGTGAGGCGATGCACGTGGCGCCCCACCCGCATACCGGCCTCCAGACCGTGTCGTGGCTCGTCGCGGGCGAGGTGACCCACCGCGACTCGCGACTCGCTCAGACCCTCGATTCGGCGAGGTGACGCACTACCCCACCGACGAGCGCCTCGCCGCCCCGCCGCTACCGAACGTGCGCCTGCGCCCCCGCGGCCGCCACGGATCGACCCCGCTGAGACCGTTGACCGGGTGACCGGGTGACCGGGTGGACGCGTGGCCGGGTGAACGCATACTCCCCCTAATAGGAGCGCAGCGCCCGGAATGCGACCGTTCCCTCGAACATGAGGAGCGCAGTGCACGGAAACCCGTGCGCTGCGCTCCTCAAGTTTCCGACGGCCGCGCTACAGCGTGCGCTGCACTCCTATTAGGGGGAGGAAGCCGAGCGTCTGGAGCCGTTCGGGGCAGCGGGAGGGTCAGTCCTCGGCCTTCTCCGAGCTCAGGCCCTCCTTGATGAGGTCCATCACCGTGGAGTCGGCGAGGGTGGTCACGTCGCCCACCTCGCGGTTCTCGGCCACATCACGCAGCAGCCGCCGCATGATCTTGCCGGAGCGGGTCTTGGGCAGCTCCTTGACGACCATGATCTGACGCGGCTTGGCGATCGGGCCGATCTCCTTGCTCACGTGGTTGCGCAGCTCCTGCACCAGGTCGTGGCCCTCGCCCGGCTCGTCGGCCTCCTGCACGGCGTCGCCGCGGAGGATGACGAACGCGCACACGGCCTGCCCGGTCGTC
>JALZBI010000479.1 GCA_030947565.1 Actinomycetota bacterium | reverse complement strand
GTCGGGACCGGGCTGGTACTGGCCGCCGTGCTGCCGGCCGTCGGCACCCCGGGCGAGCTCGTCGACAGCACCGACGCGGTGGCCCACCTCAACCGGATCCGGCAGTTCCTCGACACCGGGGTGTTCTCGTCGTTGGGGACGGTCAGCGGTCCCGCATACCCGAGTGCCTTCCACGACATCGCCGGCACGCTGGCCCAGGTCGTCCCCAGCCTGGCCGAGGGACCCGCCATCGTCGCCACGGCCAACCTCACCGCGATCGGGGCCGCGGCGATCGTCTGGCCGCTGGGGTTCGTGGCCCTGACGCGGGTGACCCTCGGTCGCTCCGGGG
Organism: Actinomycetota bacterium; assembly: GCA_030947565.1. GTDB lineage: Bacteria > Actinomycetota > Actinomycetes > Actinomycetales > Dermatophilaceae > Lapillicoccus. Next base: position 1,954 of record JALZBI010000479.1, on the reverse strand, counting down.
TGACCCTCGTCGCGGCGGGGGTCCTGTCGGCGGCCCTCACGACGTTCCCCTACATCCTCATGGGCTGGGGAGTGCTGTGGCCCAACCTGCTCGGGGCGACCATGCTCCCTGGCGTGCTCGGGCCGACCCTCGTCGCCTGCGGCGTGGTCGGACCGGTGCCGGGACTCCCGCGTCCCCTCGCTGCTGTCCTCACCGCCGCGGCCCTCCCGGGCCTGACCTTCGCGCACCCCAACGCCCTCGTCTCCCTGCTGCTCATCGTCGTCCTGGCCGTCGCTACCCGCCTGACCCTCCTGGCGAGGACCGACAATGGCGCCCGTGGACGCCGAGCCCGACTCCGTCTGGGGGCTCTCGTCGCGCTCGTCGTCGGTGGCCTGCTCCTCGCGCCCCGCCTGTCACGACAGGTCGCCGACACGGCGAGCTATGACTGGGGGGCCCACGAGGCGCTTACGGTGAGCCTGCGCGACTCGGCGCTGCTGGCGTTGCAAGAGGGTGCGCCGCCCTGGGGACTGCTCCTGCTCCTCGCCGTGGGAGCCCTGGTGTGTGCCCGGCGCGACCGGCTCCGGTGGGTCCTCGTGACGTGGGTGGCGCTCGTGCTGCTGTTCGTCATGGCAGCGACCGGCCGGCCCGGGTGGGGGTCGATCGTCACCGGCTACTGGTACAACGACAAGGTCCGCCTCGCCGCCCTGCTCGCCCTCCCCAGCCTGCTGCTGGCCGTGGTCGGGGTCGTTGCTGTGGCCCGCGCCCTGGGGCGCCTGCTGACGTCGTTCACCCCTGCGAACTCCGGCCGGCGCCGCGCCCCATGGGGTCTGACGCTGTCCGCCGGCGCCGGCGCAATGGCGCTGGCCCTGCTGCTGACCACGGGCGCCAACCATGACCGGGTGGGGGAGCTTGTCAACCGCTACTACTTCCCCCGCGAGACGACCCACGTCCTGCTCACCCCCGGCGAGGACGCCGACCTCGCGGCGCTGGCGGCACTCATCCCGCCCGACGTCGTGACGGCGGACGTGCCCGCCAACGGCTCGGCGCTGCTGTACGCCTTCCACGACCGGCCGGTCCTGTTCACCTCGCTCCTGCTCGACCCCGACCCCGACCACGCGCTCATCGGCCTGCACCTGAAGGAGGCCGCCACCCGCGACGACGTGTGCGACGCCCTGCGGCGGGACAACGTGCAGTATGCGGTGACCGGGCCGGTGCGCTACTGGCTCAGCCTCAGCGACCGAACGACCGGGATGGCCGCGCTGGGCGGGACCCCGGGCTTCGCGCAGGTCGGGGCCTCCGGCCGGTACCGGCTGTACCGGATCCAAGCGTGCGGGTTCGACCCGGCCTGGTTGCCGGCCGCCTGAAGCGCCGGCCACCTGAGGCGCCGGCCGCCTGGGGCCGGCCGCCGCGGCATACCCTGCTCGTCATGTCCACGTCACCGGCGACCACGCCCCTGGTCCGCCGGATGCAGGGGTTCGGCACGACGATCTTCGCCGAGATGTCCGCGCTGGCCGGACGCACCGGGGCGATCAACCTGGGGCAGGGCTTCCCCGACACCGACGGACCGGAGGCGATGCTGGCGGCGGCGGTCGCGGCGGTCCGCGGTGGCCGGAACCAGTACCCCCCGGGGCCGGGCGCGCCGGAGCTGCTGGATGCCGTGGCGGCGCACCAGCGGCGGTTCTACGGCCTCGACGTCGACCCGGCGACGCAGGTGCTCGTCACCGCGGGGGCCACCGAGGGCATCGCGTCGGTCGTCCTCGGGCTGTGCGAACCCGGCGACGAGGTCGTAACGTTCGAGCCCTACTACGACTCGTACGCCGCGACGATCGCCCTCGCCGGGGCCGTCCGCCGCACCTCGGTGCTCCGGTTTCCCGACTTCGCTGTGGACGAGGATTCACTACGGGCGGCGTTCTCGGCACGGACGCGCCTGGTGCTGCTCAACTCCCCGCACAACCCGACCGGCAAGGTCTTCACC
>JALZBI010000478.1 GCA_030947565.1 Actinomycetota bacterium | reverse complement strand
GGCTGGCCGCGCTCGTCGAGGATGGCGACGGCGTAACCGGGCATCGGCACGGAGGGCGACCCCGGTTTGATCGGCAGCGGCTCGATCCCCATGGGGTTGGCCGCGATCGGCCACCCGGTCTCGGTCTGCCACCAGTTGTCGACAACAGGTACGCCCAGCCGGTCGCCGGCCCACTGCCAGGTGTCGGGGTCGAGGCGCTCACCGGCGAGGAAGAGGGTGCGCAGCGACGTCAGGTCGTACGCCGAGGCCCGCTCCCCCGCCGCGTCCTCCTTCTTGATGGCCCGGTATGCCGTCGGTGCGGTGAACATCGCCACCGCGCCGTAGTCGCTGATGAGCCGGAAGAATGCGCCCGCGTCGGGCGTATCGACCGGTTTTCCTTCGTAAAGCACGGTGGTGCAGCCGGTGAGCAGTGGCGCGTAGACGATGTATGAGTGCCCGACGACCCAGCCGACGTCGCTGGCGGTGAACCAGGTCTCGCCCGGGTGGACGTCGTAGACGTGCTCCATCGACCAGCGCAGGGCCACCGCGTGGCCGCCGTTGTCGCGGACGATGCCCTTCGGCCTTCCGGTCGTGCCGGACGTGTAGAGGATGTAGAGCGGGTCGGTGGCCGCGACCTCGACGCAGTCAGCGCCCTCCTCCGCGGCGGGCGAGGACACGAAGTCGGCCCAGTCGATGTCGTTCTCCCCCAACGTTGCTGGGGCCTGCTCGCGCTGGAGGACGACGCACAGGTCGGGCCGGTGGCTGGACCGGGCGATGGCGGCGTCGAGGTACGGCTTGTACTCCACGACCCGGGTCGGCTCCACGCCACAGGAGGCCGACAGGATGACCTTGGGTTGCGCGTCGTCGATGCGGGCGGCCAGCTCCGCGGGGGCGAACCCGCCGAAGACGACCGAGTGCACGGCGCCGATCCGGGCGCAGGCGAGCATGGCGACGACCGCCTCGGGCACCATCGGCAGGTAGATGACGACCCGGTCGCCCTTCGCCACGCCGGCGCCGCGGAGCGCCCCCGCGAGCCGGCGCACGTCGGCGAGCAGCTCGGCGTACGTGATCGACCGCCTCGCGCCGGTGACCGGCGAGTCGTAGTGCACCGCCACCTGCTCGGCCCGGCCGCCGGCGACGTGCCGGTCGAGGGCGTTGTGACAGGTGTTGAGGCTGGCGCCCGGGAACCATCGGTAGAAGGGCGGCCGGCTGTCGTCGAGGACACGGCCGGGTGGCGAGATCCAGTCGATGTCCTGCGCGGCCTCGCTCCAGAACCCCTGCGGGTCGGCCAGGCTGCGCGCATACGTCTTTGCGTAAGCGCCGTCGCTCATGCGCATGAGACTAGGTGACACGATCGCCCCGTGGAGATCCAGTCGTTACCGCAGCTCGAGGCCTGGCTCGGCACCGGGCGACCCGCAGGCGGCCTCCGCCTCCAGGACCTCGACCTGACCGCCGTGACGCCGCGACTGCGAGCGCGCACCGACTTGGCGGGGCTCGTCGTCCTCGGCGGCGTGGTGCCCACAGATCTGCTCGTGCATCTCCAGGGGCACGGGGCGGTCGTGTTCCCCGCCAGTCCCGACACTCCCGTCGACATCTTCCGCGCGCACCTCTACACCGGGGAGGAGCTCTACGGCGGACTCGCCGGGTCGGGCGGCTACGCCGCGACCACCGACGCCCGGGCCTACGAGTGGAGCCGTGACATGCGACTCGCCGGCGACGCGTACGCCACCCTGCTCAAGGCCATCCACGACGACTCGATCAGCGACGCCCTCGACGAGTGGGTGAGCGGACGGCGGGTCGTCGGCATCATGGGCGGCCATGCCCAGGACCGCGGATCCGGCGGGTATGCCGCCGCGGCGTGGCTCGGTCGGGACCTCGCGCAGGCGGGGCTGCTCGTCGCCACCGGCGGTGGCCCGGGAGCGATGGAGGCCGCCAACCTCGGCGCGACAGCACCGTCGAACGACGCGCTCATCCGGGCGTTGGAGCGGCTGCGCCTGGTGCCGTCGTTCCGGCCCGACGTCGCGGCCTGGGCCCGCCTGGCCTTCGCGGTGCGGGCCGAGCTCGGCCCACGGGTCTCGCCCCGCCCGGGGACGACGGCCCCAGCCCCCCAGCCCGGCGCACCCTCCGACCGGCCGCGGTCGCTCGGGGTGCCGACCTGGTTCTACGGTCACGAGCCGCCCAACGTCTTCGCCGAGGGCATCGCGAAGTACTTCTCGAACGCGGTGCGGGAGGACGGCCTGCTGGCGCGGTGCAACGCCGGGGTCGTCGTCCTCCCGGGAGCGGCCGGCACCGTGCAGGAGGTCTTCCAGC
>JALZBI010000477.1 GCA_030947565.1 Actinomycetota bacterium | reverse complement strand
GACTCACGGGTTTGTCGGTTTCGGACGTCTCAGACCCCGGAAACCGACAAACCCGTGAGTCCGGTCGGGGAAAGGGGGAGGGGGAGTGACTGGGCCGGCGTCAGCGACACCAGAGTCGGACGTCACCGTGGTCGCCGTCGTCACGGCGTACGACCCGGACGAGCGGCTGACCCAGCTCGTCGACGCCGTGCGGCCCCAGGTGGCCGCGGTCGTCGTTGTCGACGACGGCTCCACCACCGGACTCGCGGTGCTCGACGCCCTGGCCGCCAGGCCCGGTGTCCAGCTCGTGCGCCAGGCCAACGCCGGGGTCGCCGCCGCCCTCAACGCCGGGGTCGCAGCCGCCCTGACCAGAGCCGCCCACGCCGTGCTCACCCTCGACCAGGACACCGGCCTGCCCCCCGACTACGTCGCGAACGCCCGGGCCGCCTGGCGCGGCGCGGCGGCCCACGGCCTACCGGTCGGGTTCGTCAGTGCCGCGAGCTACCGGGGCCGGCCGACCCCCACTCGCGGCCACCGGGGCGGCTTCGCGATCGGGTTCGACCCGCTGCAGTCCGGCTGCCTCGTGCCCGCGGAGACGTTCCGGGCGGTCGGCGACTACGACGCGAGCCTGGTCATCGACGCGGTCGACTCCGAGTTCACCGTGCGCTGCCTCGCCGCCGGACTGCTTCCGGTGGTCGGCGCCGACTGTCACCTCGACCACGGCATGGGTGATCGGACGCCGGTACGCCTGCTGGGCCGCGAGCTCGGCTACAACCGGCACGCGCCGCAGCGGGTCTACTACATGGCGCGCAACGGCACCCTGCTCGCCCGCCGGTATGCCCGCGACGAGCCGGGCTGGGTGGCGCGCCGGCTGGTCGAGGAGGCCAAGGCGCATACGCTCCGGCTCGCCTTCAGCCCCGACCGTAGGGTGCTGGCGAGGGCCGCCCTCAGTGGCCTGCTGGACGGGCTCCGCGGTCGGTCAGGACCGCGACACTAGCGCCGCTCGTCGGTCACGTCGTCGGAGCGGGTGCGGGAGCCACCGATGAGGTCGTCCGCCACCTCCGGCTCGGATGCGCCACGGTGCCGGTACCACTCCATGGCGGCCGGCACGAGCGAGACGAGCACGATGACGACGATCGCCAGGTCGAGCTTGTCCTGGAGCACCGGGAAGGCCTGGCCGAGGAAGAAACCGAGCAGGGTGATGATGACCACCCAGAGCGCCGCGCCGACGGCCGACCAGGTGAAGAAGCGGCGCCGGTCCATCCGGCTGATGCCGGCAACCACGGTGATGTAGGTGCGGACGAAGGGCACGAACCGGCCGATGACCAGCGCCTTGTTGCCGTGCCGCTCGAAGAACTCGGCGGTCTGGTCCCAGTAGGCCCGCTTGACGATGCGCCCGTCGTGCCGGTAGAGAGCGGGGCCCATCGTCCGCCCGATCTCGTAGCCCACGACGTTGCCGGCGAACGCGGCCACGAAGAGGAGCACGAGGGCCAGGCCGAGGTTGATCGGCAGCTTGCCGGTGGCCACGAACAGGCCCATGGCAAACAGCAGCGAGTCACCCGGCAGGAAGGGGAAGAACAGCCCACACTCGATGAAGATGATGCCCAGGCTGACCCAGATCAGGGCCGTGCCGAAGTGCTCGAGCAGGTAGTTGGGGTCCATCCAGCTCGGACCGAGGGAGTGCATCACAGCAAAGAGCGTAGGCGGTGAGGGGGCCACTACCGTTTAGGCGTGGCTGTGGGCGACCTGAGTGAGCCCCATCCGACGGAGGTGGGCGTCGGCCCGTGGGTCGGCCCGTGGCCCGACGATTCCCGGCTCGACCCCGACCTGCTCAGCCACGGCGACCGCCGCAACGTCGACGACCGCTACCGCTACTGGCGGCAGGAGGCGGTCGTCGCCGACCTCGACACCCGCCGCCATCCCCTCCACGTGGCCGTCGAGAACTGGGGCCACGACTTCAACATCGGCTCGGTCATCCGCACCGCGAACGCGTTCAACGTCACCGCCTTCCACATCGTTGGCCGCCGGCGCTGGAACCGGCGCGGCGCCATGGTCACCGACCGCTACCAGCACGAGCACCACCATCGGTCGGTCGTCGAGCTGACCACCTGGGCCGGCGCTCGCGGCATACCTCTCGTCGGGGTCGACAACCTGCCGGGGTCGGTGCCCATCGAGTCGTATGCGTTCCCGCCTGCGTGCGTGCTCGTCTTCGGCCAGGAGGGGCCGGGCCTCAGCGACGAGATGCGGGCGGCGTGCGAGGTCGTCGTGCACATCACGCAGTACGGCTCCACGCGCTCGATCAACGCCGGCG
>JALZBI010000131.1 GCA_030947565.1 Actinomycetota bacterium | reverse complement strand
ACTTCGAGTTCTTCTGCGCCACCATGTCGACCATGCGGCCGGAGTACATCTCCGCGATCGCCGCGGTGCCGTTGTAGAGCTGCTGCTGCACCTTGGGCTGGTCGAAGGTCGTGACCTGCGGGTCCATGTAGGGCGTGAGGTCCTTCAGGGCCTGGAGCGCCTTCTTGCCCTGGTCGGAGCTGAACATCGGCTTCTTCGTGGTCGGGTCGACGTAGGTCGTGCCCTGCGAGAACAGACCGATCATGAAGCGGGTGGAGATGTCACCCGAGGCCAGCAGCGGCAGCGCCACGGGGTACTTGACCTTGCCCGACGCCTGGATCTTGGCCGCGACGTCCTTCAGCTCGGCGAACGTCGTCGGCGGCTTCAGCTGCAGCTCGTCGAAGATGTCCTTGCGATAGACGAACGTCGTGATGTTGGCCTGCGTGGGCAGCCCGTACTGCTTGCCCCCGTAGCTCATGCCCTTGAGCATCGTCGCGTCGAGATCGCCCAGCTTGAACTTGTCCTTGTACTTCGCCAGGTAGTCGTCCAGGGGGACGAGCTTGTCGGCGTACTTCGGCACGACGAGCGAGTAGGTCTCGACGAGGTCGAAGGCGGCCTGGGAGCCGGCGAGCGTGGTCGCGGTCTTCTGCACCTGGCCACCGAAGTCGACCGGGTCGTGCTTGAAGGTGATGTTCGAGCCCTGGCAGCTCGCGATCATCGTGTTGGTGAAGGGGTCGATCGCCGACGAGTTGTAGGCGAGGACGTTGACCGTCGTGGCCTTGCTCGGCTGCGTGATGTCACAGCCGACACTGGTGGCCTGGCTGGCCGCGGTCTGGGATCCGGCGCCACAGGCGGCCGTCAGCAGCAGAGCTCCGACGGCGGCAGTGGCTCCGATCATTCGTCGGGTGCTTCGGGGGGACAAGTGCGTGCCAGACATGTGACCTCCATGAGGATTCGGGATGTGCATACGTAGTCACACTTCCCCCCCCTTCGTCAAGGGTGCGGCTACGATCGACGCCAAGTGGTTGCGAGACCGAGACGTTGCTGAGGACGGGGGGGCCATGTCCGGTGTCGCGCCTGGCCAGGTGCCCAGGACCAGCCCCTCCCCCACCTCCGTCACGAGCCATGACGTCGCGCGGCTGGCCGGGGTGTCCCAGGCGACGGTCTCGCGGGCCCTTCGACCGGGGACTCACGTGCCCGAGGGGACGAGGCGGCGGGTCGAGCGGGCTGCACAGGTGCTCGGCTACGTCCCCAGCCGCCTGGGACGCAGCCTGGTGACTCAAGCCACCGGTCGCATCGCGATGGTGGCGGACCTGGGGAACCCGTTGTTCTCCACGCTGCTGACACCGATCCACGACGTCCTCTCCGAGCTCGGTTATCAGACGCTCCTTCTGGCCGAGCACCAGGAGCGGGTGGAGGACTACTCCGGTCTGTTCGACCGGTCTGTGGACGGCGCCATCCTGTCGACCGCCACGGCCGGGTCGATGCTCCCCTTCGAGCTCGACCGCCATAGCGTCCCGTTCGTCTATCTCAGCCGTGTCGTTGATATGGTTGAGAGAGACAGCATCTCCGCGGATGACCGGGGGGGCGCGGAGAAGGTGGGTCGGTTCTTGGCGGAGCTCGGCCACCGCGACATCGGCGCCATTCTCGGCCCGTCCGTCACGTCGACCGGCCGCGATCGCGAGGACGGGTTCGTGCGCCAGCTGGCTCTCGCCGGCATCGCGTTGCGCCGGGAGGCGGTCGTGCACACCGAGTACACGACACCTGCGGGCTACGCCGCCTTACGGCACCTGATGAGTCTCAGCCCGCGTCCGACGGCGCTGTTCTGCGGCAACGACTGGCTCGCCGTCGGGGCCCTCAACGGCGCCCGCGAGCTCGGTATCGACGTGCCCGGTGAGCTGACCGTTGTGGGGTTCGACGACCTCCCCGTCGCCGGATGGCCGGTCTTCGACCTGACCACGGTGCGCAACCCCGTCAAGGACAACGCGGCGGAGGCGGCGCGCCTGCTGGTGCGACGCATACAGGCCGGCCCGGGCGCGCCCTACGCGCACCGGCTGGCACCGACCGAGCTGGTGCTTCGCGGGACGCATGGGCCTCCACCGGCCCCCTGACGGCGGCCCGGGCATACCGGCCTTGCCCGCTCGTGACTACGTATGCAAGCATCTGGTATGCCGTCGTCGAGCCGTATCGTCGTCACCGAGTCCGAGATCACCGATCGCACGATCCGGCGCGACGCGCTGATCTCGTGCAACACCGCCTTCATCGACTGTCGCACGCCGGGGTCGGACCTGAAGGAGAACTACGCGCTGATCGGGTCGGGGGTGTCACAGAACCCGGACCAGTACATCAATCTGCAGATCCCGCACGGCTACAACGTCGGCGGCGCGGCGATGCCCAACGGGGTGACCAACTCGCTGCACCTGCACTTCACGGCGGAGGTCTTCGTCATCGTCGCGGGCGAGTACACCTTCCGCTGGGGCGTCGACGGGCAGGCCGGCGAGTTCGTCGGGCGGGCGGGCGACATCGTGTCGGTGCCGACGTGGATCTTCCGGGGGTTCACCAACACCGGCCCCAACGAGAACTTCATGTTCACCGTGCTCGGGCAGGACACCACCGGCGGCATCCTCTGGGGTCCCAGCGTGCTCCAGGAGGCCGAAGCCTTCGGTCTCTACCTCTCAGCCGACAACCAGCTCATCGACACGTCCGATGGGAGCGAGCTCGACCCCGAGGTCGAGCTGGTCACCCCGATGCCGCAGAAGCAGATCGACGACCTCGAGGTGTGGACCCCCGAGCGGATGCGCAAGCGGCTGGTGACGGTCGACGACCGCCTATGGTCGAGCCGCGCGCTGATGTGCACGGCCCTCGAGGAGGGGCAGGTCGACCTGGCGCTCATCATCGGCTTCGGGATCACTGAGCACCGCAGCCAGGAGCCGTCGATCTTCAACCCACACGGCTTCTCGCTGGCCGTGCTGCGGGCGGAGCCGGGCAAAGCCATGCTGCAGCACCGGGTGACCGACACCCAGGTGGTCATCGTGCGCAAGGGTCGGTGGGAGGTCCGCCTCAACGAGCGCGACCGCGTTTCCGTTGTGCTGCAGGAGAACGACACGTTCTCCGTCCCGGTGGGTGCGTGGCGCGAGTTCGCCAACGTTGGTGACGAGACCGGCGAGATCTACATCGTCACCGGAGGTGACGGTCGGGCCAAGCTGGAGTGGGACGAGCTCATCGTCAAGGGCGCGCAGAACGAGGACGTCGCCTACGACGCCAACGGCTACCTCGCGCCGTGGTCCGTCGTGTCCACCTCGACGATGGACGACTGATCGCCGCGTTGACGGCCGGCTTCGTCGGCCTGGGCCGCATGGGTGGGCCGATGGTGCGCTGCCTGCTGCGCGCCGGGATGCCGGTCGTGGCCTACGACATCGACTCGGCCAGGATGGCGGAGGCCGAGCAGGCCGGGGCCGAGGTGGCCTCCGGTCCGGCTGACGTCGCGGCCCGCTCCGACATCAGCCTCACCATGGTCATGAACGACCGGGTGCTGCGCGAGGTGGCGTTGTCGGACAACGGAATCCTCGGCGCGGCCGCCCCGGGGCACCTGTACTGCGACCTGAGCACTGTGTCACCGCAAGTGTCAGCGGACATCGCCGCGGCCGCCGAAGGGCAGGACGTGCGCTACCTGCGGGCCAAGGTGGCCGGCAGCATCGGGCTCGCCACTGAGGGCCAGCTCACGGTCTTCACCTCGGGCCGGGCCGAGGACGCCGAGCAAGCCGCGCCGGTGCTCAACGCCTTCGCGCGCGAGGTCCGTCATGTCGGGGAGGGTGAAGCGGCGCACTACCTGAAGCTCGCGCACAGCATCGTCGTCGGGTCGTATGCCGCCCTCATCGGCGAGGCGGTGACCTTCGCCGCCCAGGGTGGCGTCGACTACGGCACGGTGATCGAGATCCTCGAAGCCGGTCCGCTGGGGTCACGGCAGCTTTCGCTCAAAGCCCCCATGCTGCGGGACCGGACGTTCGGCAACCCACCGTCGGACATCGACACGGCGGCCAAGGACCTCGACCTCGCGCTGGCGGCGGCGGTGGGGGTCGGTGTCACGACGCCGTTCGCGGCCACCGCCCGACAGCTCATGACGTCGTGCCAGGCGCACGGCGAGGGCGACCTCGACATCTGGTCGGTGATCCGCGCCCTCGAGACGCTGGCCGCCGTCGAGCGATGACCGAGCACGACGTGACCATGGCCGCCGTGCCTCTCCCGGGCACCGACCTCGCCGTGACCCCGCTGGTGCTGGGCGGCAACATGCTGGGCAGCCGGCTGGACGAGGACAGCTCGTTCGCACTGCTCGACGCCTACGCCGAGTCCGGGGGCACGATGGTCGACACCGCGGCCGTCTACTCCGACTGGCTGCCCTTGGTGGAGCGCGGCTGCAGCGAGCGGACGATCGGCCGCTGGCTGCATTCCCGTTCCGCCACGGCGGTGACGGTGGCTACCAAGGGCGGTCACCCGGACCTGTCACGGCCGCACGAGCCCCGTCTCGACGAGCCGGCGTTGCGGCAGGACGTCGCGCAGAGCGCGGGCCGGCTGGGCCTGCCGGCGTTGGACCTGTGGCTGGCCCACCGCGACGACCCCCGCCTCCCGGTGGCCGAGATCCTCGGGGTGCTCGAGGCGCTGCGCAGCGATGGCCTGGTGCGGTGGTACGGCGTGAGCAACTGGACCACCGAGCGGGTGGCCGAAGCGGTGCGGCTGCGCGACGCTGGCGAGGCACCGGGGTTCGTCGCCACGCAGTCCGCCTTCGCGGCGGCGACCCCGCGCGCCGACCGGATGGCCTCCGACCTGGTTGCGGCGAACGACGCGATGCTGACGCTGCACGCGACGAACGGGCTTGCATTGCTCGCCTACTCAGCGGCCGCGAAGGGATGGTTCGCGGGAGCCGAGGGCGCTGACGAGGCATACGACTCAGCGCCCAACCGGCACGTGCGTGAGGTGGTCAGGTCGGTCGCGGCCGAGATCGGCGCCGAGCCGGCCCAGGTGGCGCTGACCGCGCTGCTGGGCCTGTCCGTGCCGCTGCGTCTCGTCGTCGGCTGCTCGTCCGTCGAGCGACTGCGTCAGAGCCTGGCTGCGGTGACGCTGGAGCTGACGACGGAGCAGCATTCGCTCATCGAGGCGGCGCTGCCGGCCGCTCCGCGCACGCCCGCCTAATCGCCTCGAGGTAGTCCACGGTGAAGTGCATGAGGCGCCCGACTGAGCCGACCGTGAAGTACTCGTCAGGGGCGTGAGCGCGGTCGCCGTGCCCGAGGCCGGCGACACTGAAAGGCATCGCGCGGCCGAGGGCCGTGAACAGCGCACCCGGACAACAGTTGTTGGCGAGCGGCCAGATCGCGGTCGGCACGTCCTGCTGGTCGGCAGCGGCCACGGCGGCAGTGAGCAGAGTGTCGTCCTCGAGCGGCAAAGGCGGCGATCCGGGATAGCCGCGGGCGTTCTCGAGGACCACGTGGGTGAAACCCCTGCGGTCGAGGTGGGCGCGCAGGGCGGCGCAGAACTCGTTGGGGGTGAGCCCGGGCGGGAACCGGAAGTCGAGTCGGGCGCTCGCCTCCCCCGGCATCATCGTGTAGAAGGTCGGCCCCTGGTAGCCGCCGACGATGCCCTGCACGTTGACCGTGACGCCGGTCATGTAGTACTCGACGTGGTCACCGATCGCCTTGCCCGCCAACGGTTGTGCGACGTTAAGGTTGCCGAGCATGTTGACCTGCCACTGCGGGTTGGCGTGGAAGTCTCTCGCCATGCGCAGGACGTCGTCCGCGAGTGCGGTGCGGGTCTGCGCCTCGAGTGACTCCAGCCCATCGATGGTGGCGTGCTGCTGGTCGTCGAAGAGCGTGCCGAGAGCGCGGACCAGCTGCATCATGGGCGCGTCGAGCCAAGCGGAGTTGCCGGCCCAGACATGCCGCCCGTCGCGCGGACCGCCCCAGTCACCGCCCCGGCAGGTGAGGTGGGTGAAGACGGTGCCCTTGTAGCTGCGACGGACGCTCATGACGCCGGCGCTGTTCTGCTGAAAGGTGGGAAGCCAGACCCCGGCGGCGCGGGCGAGGAGGTCACGGTGGGCCTCGATGAACCCCGGCAGGCTGGGGCTGCCGATCTCCTCCTCGCCCTCGATGACCCAGACCAGGTTGACCGGTGGGCGGGCTCCGGTCGAGAGGATCGCCTCCACGGCGGAGATCGCCGCGATGACGGGGCCCTTGTGGTTGTTCGCGCCCCGGCCGACGACGACCGCCCCAAGGTGCGGCAGGAGGCCGAGCTCGGTGGCGTCGACGATGTGCGCGGCGAGGGGGTCGACGGTCCACTCCCGCGAGATGGTCGGCGTGACGTCGTAGAGCCCGTAGACGACGACCGTCGGCGCGTCGGGCTGCGCGGCCGCCGTGGTGCCCAGGACCACGGGGTGGCCGGTGGTCGGGACGAGTGCGGCGTCCACGCATACCCGCCCCAGCATGGCGCGGAACCACTCGGCGGTCTCGGGGATCCCCTCCCCGGTGTCGCTGAAGGAGCGCATCCGCAGGCTCTCGCGCACGAGCTCCTGTGCCGCCTCACCGCTCGCGGTGACGGCCGTATGCGCGGGCGCAGGATCCTCGGCCGGCGGACCGGCGGGGGTGGTCGGGTCAAAGAACACCCGCCCATCCTCG
>JALZBI010000476.1 GCA_030947565.1 Actinomycetota bacterium | reverse complement strand
GGCCGCCGGCGGCAACCCGCTGGCTGGTCTCATCATCGACCCGGCCGATGCCGAGCAGGCTGTACCCGGCGACGAAGGCCCTCTCAACCCGGGTCAGCGCTGAACACTCCCTCCGCTCGGCGCGTCACCCGGGCTCGATCACTGCTCGACCGAACCGCGCGTCGACGGGTGCAGCTGGTCCCGATGACCCCACGGCAGCAGCTGCACGCAGGCCGGTTGTCGCGCAGGCTCACCCAGCTCGCCGTGGGGCTCTGGCTCTACGGCACGGCCATGGCGATGTTCATCCGAAGCGGCCTGGGCCTCGACCCGTGGGACGTCTTCCACTACGGCGTGCAGACGCGCTGGGGCGTCAGCTTCGGGACCGTGGTCATCGTCGTGGGCTTCGCCGTGCTGCTGCTGTGGATACCGCTGCGCCAATGGCCGGGCCTGGGGACGGTCGCCAACGCGGTCGTCATCGGGTTGTCGACCGACGCGACGCTGGCGCTGTTGCCGGCCCCGGAGCATTTCGGGCTGCGCTGGGCGTTGCTCCTGGGAGGCATCGGGCTGACCGGGGTGGCCGGGGCGATGTACATCGGCTCCCAGTTCGGACCCGGCCCGAGGGACGGACTGATGACCGGGCTGGCGCGGCGCACCGGGCTGTCGTTGCGGCTGGTCCGCACCGTGCTCGAGCTGACGGTGCTCGGCGTCGGCTGGCTACTGGGTGGGGTGGTAGGCCTCGGCACCGTCCTCTACGCGCTCCTGATCGGGCCGACGGTGCAGGCTTTCCTCCCCCTGCTCACCGTCCGCCTCGACCCGCCAGACGCTGAGAACCCCTGAGAGGAGCTGACGGAGGCGGTTTGTCAGTGCATGTCAGTGCACTGCCCTCGTTGTCATCGTGGTCGTCATCCCGCTGCTCGGCGCCACGTTGGGGCTGATCGTTCTGGTCGCCTCATGCCTCGTCCCTGCACCGCCACCCTGTTGGGCCCAGCAGGCGGTGCGGCGTGAGGTTGGCCCAGCGGGTGCATGAGTACCAGAAGAGTGGGAAGAGGCAGCCCGAGACCCTGGCGCGTGTTTCCTTGGTCGGTCCCCGGACCTGCCTCCCACACCACAACACGAGTGGACACCCCCTGTCTGAGGCGTATGCGGCCAGGCGGCGTGCGCCACGCTCCAGCACTGCAGGCCCTCGCCTGCGAAAGGACCGGACATGAGCACTGCGTCCAACACCGCGGGGTCGCGCGGGGCCTCGGAGACCAGGAGGGGGCCGACCATGCAGAAGGTCGCCATGGCCTTCGGGGTGGTCTTCGTGCTCGTCGGCCTCGCGGGCTTCGTCCCTGGGATCACGACGAACTACGACAAGATGGGGGCCGCCGGCCCCGACTCGATGGCGATGCTCCTCGGCGTCTTCATGGTCTCGGTGCTGCACAACATCGTCCACCTCCTGTACGGGGTCGTCGGGATCATCGCCTCGCGGCGCTGGAGCGCTTCGCGCGCCTACCTGCTCTTCGGCGGCATCGTGTACCTCGTGTGCTGTGGCTCTACGGTCTGGTGATCGACCGCAACAGCTCCGCCAACTTCGTGCCGCTCAACACGGCCGACAACTGGCTCCACCTGGGCCTGGGCGTCGTCATGGTGGGTGCTGCACTCGCCCTCAGCCGCGAGCGAGACCGCGGCACGGGTCACGCGGCGGCCTGACGCCTCCGAGTGGGGCTGTCACCCGGCGGGTGCGGAAGGGTCGGAGTCGGCCGGGTGCGCCGTCGCACGGGCCGTGCCAAATACTGACCCGATGCCGATGAGCTCCGCCGAGGGTAAGGACTGGACGAGGACCCGCATTCGGGGGCTGGCCGGGCGTCACGGCCCCCTAGCTGTCCTCGACGTCGGCCCGGGCGTGGGCACCTACGCGAAGCTGCTCACGGGCCCCGACGTGTGTCGGATGGTCGGGCTCGAGGTGTGGGAGCCCTATCTGACGACCTACTCGCTCGACCAGTTCTACGACGAGCTCATCGTCGGTGACGTCCGCACCACGGCGCTGCCGGACGTCGATGTCGTCATCCTGGGTGACGTCCTCGAGCACATGTCCCGTGAGGATGCCGTGACAGTGTGGGAGCGAGCCGCCGCCGCCGCCCGGCGAGCCGTGTACCTCTCGTTGCCGATCGTGAACTACCCGCAGGACGAGATCGAGGGCAACCCCTTCGAGGTCCATGTCGAGCAGGACTGGGACGTGGACTCGGTGCTTGGTGCCTTCGACGGCATCGGCGAGGTCTGGAGCGGCGCCGAGGTGGGGGTCTTCGAGCGCCTGACGAACGGGTGAGCCGGCCCGGTCACGCCGG
>JALZBI010000475.1 GCA_030947565.1 Actinomycetota bacterium | reverse complement strand
CGAGCGGCCCGTGTCGTGCAGTCGCCGGACGCCGACCGCGAGGCTCGGCAGGATGAGGGCCAGCCCCACGATGCCCGTGATCACGCCGGAGCTGCTGTTCGAGACGGCCCGTTGAAGGACCGACGCGCCGATGCTGACGATGATGGTGAAGAGGTAGAAGTACCAGAACTCGGATCGTCGGGCCCGGCCCGCGAAGCCGACGTACTGGGAGAAGCAGCTCTTGATCGCATCTGCGAACGACATTGGTCTGATCCCCTCGAGAAGAGGCGGTGCCGCGCCCGGATGGACGCGTAGCGAAACCTACCGATGCGTGGCCCGACGCCACCCGGAAGCGCGCCGAGACGTTTCCGATATGAGACCTGACGGGTATGCGGTTGTCGGCCCGGTCCCAGTGCGGCCGCGGGCGCGTCCCAGGGCCGGCTCCGGCGTTCGGCACCGGTATCACCGGCGGCCGGTTGGGCTCCTTGGCTCCATGATGGCTCCTCGTCCAACCCTCGCCATGCTCGCGCTCGTCGCCGCGGCGCAGCTCACCGCGTGCTCGACGTCTGCGCCTGTGCCGGGATCGGACCTCGGGCCACGAACGTCCCTCTGGTCAGCGGCCACGTCCAGCTCTCCGCCCGGTTCAACGTCGGGCGTCACGTCGGGCGTCGCGTCGGGCGTCGCGTCGGGCGTCGCGTCGGGCGTCGCGTCGGGCGTCGCGTCGGGCGTCACGTCGGGCGTCACGTCGGGCGTCAGCCCATCGGCCCCCGGCTCGACGACCTCGACCCGTACTACGGCCACCATCTCGGCCGCGGCCTACCCCGCCGCCGAGGTCTGCACCTACCTCTCGGGAGAGCTTCCGGCGCTCAGCGGGGTCGGTAGCGCGGTAGGGGCGCACGCCAACCTCGTCGGCAACCTCTTCGGCTTCCTCCAGGCCCACGGCACCGTGCCGGACAGCGCCGCCCTCGACGAGGCGACGTCCGTGCACTGCCCCGAGATACGACAACAGGTCCTCGCGGCCACCGGTCTGACCAGCCTCACCCAGCTCTGATTCCTCCACTGCGCGCCCCGTGGACCCCGGGGCTTTTGTGACGGTTCGGTCACGCGTTGTGTCATCGGCGCGGCGCGGCGAAGCCCGACCCGCCTCATACATCACGCTGGTCCCATGTTCGCTCTGGTCTTCGGTATGTTGGTGTGTCTCGTCGGCGGGATGGTCGTCATGGGGTTCGTGGTGGTTCAAGCTCGCCGCGAGGGTCGCGAGCTCCTGACCTCCCGCGGCGAGGACGTGGTGGGCAGGGTCCGGACCCACCGGGAGTCGTCCACCCCGGTCGGCCGCTGACGCGATCCCCACTCGTGCGTCACCCCGCTCCTGGGCGTCGGTCTTCAGAAGATCGGTGACGACGCGGCCGAGCAGATGGCTGCAGGGCCTGACCGCACTCGGCGCCAGTACCTGAAGGCCGCCCATCGGCACCGCGCACGAAAAGTCGGGGCGCGCCCCGGAAAGCCAAACGCCCATGGTTATCCAGCGTCGCGGCGCCGATCGGTGCGCGCGAGTCGCATCGATGCGCGGAACGCGGTCCCGTCACCGTGCCCCCGCACCGGCTCGAACTGCCGGCCCTCGCTTGAGGAGAGCGGCGTGAGCTCCTGACTGACCCGAGTCAGGCCCGGGTCAGGCCGAGTCAGGCCGAGTCAGACCGACTCAGACCTAGTCGGGCCGAGTCAGACCGGGTCAGGCCGGGTCAGGCCCGGGTCGGGCCGAGTCAGACCGGGTCAGGCCGGGTCAGGCCGGGTAAGGCCGGGGTCAGGCCGGGGTCAGGCCGGCTGAGGCGACGTCGGGGTCGGCCTCAGGCGCCGTGCAAGGATGGCGCCGTGCTGGAGCAGGTCTGGGAAATCGTCACCATCGGCGTCATCGTCGCCCTCGTGCTCGTCGGCGCGGTCGTCGGACTGGTGCGGGGGAGGACCAGCCGCCTGCGTGAGCTGCGGGGGCCGGTCGCGCCCGGCGGGTCGACCCGCACCCTCACCCCGCCGACCGACCTCGATAGTGATCTCGACGACCGCACCGACGTCGGCGACCGAGCGGGGGTCGGCACCCTCGAAGGGGCGCCGACCGAGCCGGCGCTCGACCAGGACCTGCTGGTCGAGGAGCCGCCGGCCTCGACGGTCGAGCGCCCGGCATCGGCGCGGGGCCGTCTCGCCCGGCTGCGGGCGCGGCTCGCACGCAGCAACAGCGCCATCGGCAATGCGCTCCTGGTCCTGCTCTCGCGCGGCGGGCTCGACGAGGCGGCCTGGGAGGACGTCGAGGACACCCTCATCGGCTCCGACCTGGGG
>JALZBI010000130.1 GCA_030947565.1 Actinomycetota bacterium | reverse complement strand
TCGCCGCACCCAGTCGGGCAGCTCAGGACCGTCGAAGGCCGCCATAAGGGTCTGGGCCGCCATTCGGTGCAGCTCACTCGTCATCTCGCCCCTCCCGTCGGCGTGGCTCAGGTCGCCCGCGAGGCTACCGGCCTCCCCTGTCGCTCTCCGCCCTGGATGCCGGGCGACATAAGCTGTCCGCCCCCGCCCGACCCCGGCGCGGTCGGGCAGAATGACCCTCAGCTGAGGTGGAAGGGCGCGACGTCTGACGTGTGGCCGTCGTCGGACCCCACGCCTGCGGCTTTACCGCCGGACGTGGACGCCCCCGTGCTGGCGGCGGCGCCGTCGCTGTGGTCGCGCGCCCCGTCCGGCAACGCCGGCTGGAGGCGCACGATGACCGCCTTGGAGGTCGGG
The DNA here is from genome assembly GCA_030947565.1 of Actinomycetota bacterium. GTDB lineage: Bacteria > Actinomycetota > Actinomycetes > Actinomycetales > Dermatophilaceae > Lapillicoccus. Next base: position 6,266 of record JALZBI010000130.1, on the reverse strand, counting down.
CTGTTGCTGCCGATGGCGGTCGAGTCAAGGGGTACGAGGGGGTTGGTCTCGGGGTAGTAGGCCGCCGCCGTGCCGGGTGGGGTGTCGTAGGGGACGACCCGGAACCGCGACACGTGGCGCTCTGACCCGTCACGCCACTCACTGACGATGTCGACGAGCTGGCCGTCCTGCAGGCCCAGGTCGACGATGTCGACGGGGTTGACGAAGACGACCCGGCGACCCCCGTGGATGCCGCGGTAGCGGTCCTCGAGGCCGTAGATCGTGGTGTTGAACTGGTCGTGGCTGCGCAATGTCTGCATGAGCAGCCGCCCCTCCGGGACGTGGAGGAGGTCGATCGGGCTGACCGTGAAGATGGCCGCGTTCTGCGCCGTCGGGAAGCTGCGCGAGTCGCGCGGTGGGTGGGGAAGGACGAAACCGCCTGGCCGGTCAACCTTTTCGGCGTAGGCCTCGCATCCCGGCACCACCCGGGAGATCGCGCGGCGGATGCTCGTGTAGTCGCGGCGGAACTCGGCCCAGGGCACCCGACCGGGCGCGGTCGCCTCGGCGATGCTGCAGACGATGTCGACCTCCGAGCGCAGGGAGCTCGAGGCCGGGGGCAGCGGGCCCTTCGAGGCGTGCACCGCGGACATCGAGTCCTCGACGGTCACCCGCTGCTCCTTCCCCCCGGTGCGGTCGCGCTCCGATCGGCCGAGCGTCGGCAGGATCAGGGCCGTCCGGCCGCAGACGACGTGCGACCGGTTGAGCTTCGTCGACACCTGCACGGTCAGCCGGGCGCCCCGCATGGCTTCCTCGACGACGATCGTGTCGGGCGTGGCCGACACGAAGTTACCGCCCATACCGACGAAGACCTGGGCCTTGCCGTCGCGCAGCGCGCGGATCGAGTCGACCGTGTCGTATCCGTGCTCGCGCGGAGGGGCGAAGTGGAACTCCGTGCCCAAGGCGTCGAGGAAGTGGTCCGGGGCCTTCTCCCAGATCCCCATGGTGCGGTCGCCCTGCACGTTGGAGTGCCCGCGGACGGGACAGAGGCCGGCTCCCGGCTTGCCGATGTTGCCCTGGGCGAAGGCGAGATTGGCGAACTCCTTGATCGTCGCCACCGCGTTCTTGTGCTGGGTGATGCCCATCGCCCAGCAGGTGATGGTCGCCTTCGAGGTGGCGAGCAGCTCGCCGACCTCCTCGATCTGGGCTCGCTCCAGGCCGGTGGCCACGGCCACCGCGTCCCAGTCGAGGGACCGCATGTGGTCGGCCCACGCGGCGAAGCCCGTGGTGTGCCGCTCGATGAAGTCGAGGTCGAGCACCCTGCCGGGGCGGCCCGCCGCCCGGGCGGCGTCCTCCTTGGCCATGAGCAGGGAACCCAGAGCCTGGAAGAGCGCGAGGTCGCCACTGAGCCGGATCGGCAGGTGCACGTCGGCCAGCTCGGTGCCCACGCCCGACAGTCCGCGCGGCGTCTGCGGGTTGCGGAAGCGGGCCAGGCCCGCCTCGGCCAGCGGGTTGATGGCGACGATCTTCGCCCCGCGCTGCTTGGCGATCTCGAGGGCGCTCAGCATGCGCGGGTGGTTGGTGCCGGGGTTCTGGCCGGCGAGGAGGATCAGGTCGGCGCTGTGCACGTCGTCGAGGCTGACGCTGCCCTTGCCGATGCCGATGACCTCGGCCAAGGCCACGGAAGTCGACTCGTGGCACATGTTGGAGCAGTCGGGCAGGTTGTTGGTGCCGAGGGTGCGGGCGAACAGCTGGTAGAGGAAAGCCGCCTCGTTGGAGGTGCGGCCGGAGGTGTAGAAGATCGCCTCGTCGGGGCTGGCCAGGGACCGGAGGGTCGAGCCGATGAGCGCGAAGGCCTCATCCCACTCGATCGGTGTGTAGTGCGTCGCCCCCTCGCGGCGCACCATCGGGTGGGTGAGCCGGCCCTGCTTGCCCAGCCAGTACTCGGTGTGGCCTTCGAGATCGGCCAGCGAGTGAGCGGCGAAGAACTCCGGCCCGACGCGCAGCTGGGTGGCCTCCTCGGCCACCGCCTTGGCCCCGTTCTCGCAGAACTCCGCGGTATGCCGGTGGTCCGGACCGGGGTCGGGCCAGGCACAGCCCTGGCAGTCGAAGCCGTCGACCTGGTTGACCCGGTGCAGCGTGCGCGCGGTGCGGGTGACACCCATCGAGCGCACGGCCCGCTCCATGGTCACGGCAACGGCCGGCACGCCGGCGGACGCCTCCTTCTGGGGAGTCACCTGCAGCTGGTCCTCGTCGATGTCCTGCACCAGTGCTGGGTTGACGATGGCCATGGGTGTGCGGGTCCTCCCGAAGCGTGGCGGAACCGGCACCGGCTCCGCGCACACGGTACCGACAGCGACCTACCGTGACCGACGGCGCCCGACACCGGCGTACCGGGTTCAGCCCGGTGGGTCGAGGCCCTCGGCCGACATGATGTGCAGGACGGCGTTGATCAGGCCGAGGTGAGTGAAGGCCTGGGGGAAGTTTCCCAGGTGCCGACCGCTCGCGGCGTCGATCTCCTCGGCGTAGAGGCCGAGGGGGCTAGCCATCGAGAACAGCTTCTCGCAGAGCCGCCGGGCCTGGTCCACCTCGCCGATGAGGGCGTAGGCCGAGACCAGCCAGAACGAGCAGATGGTGAACGTCCCCTCCTCCCCGTCCAGGCCGTCGTCGGTGTGCTCGACGCGGTAGCGCAGCACGAGACCGTCGTCGGTGAGCTCCTGCGCGATGGCGTGGACGGTGTTGCGGATCCGCTCGTCGTCGACCGGAAGGAATCCTGTTAGCGGGATCAGCAGCGTGGACGCATCCAGGGCCGTGGTGCCGTAGTGCTGCGTGAATACCCCCCGGTCGTCGACCCCGTGCTCGAGGATGTCGGCCTTCATCTCGTCGGCCGCCTTCTGCCACTCCCGGGCTTGTTCGTGCTGGTCGCGGACCCGGGCCAGCTTCGCTCCACGGTCGGCCGCCACCCAGCACATGACCTTGGACGAGGTGAAGTGCTGGGGCTCGCCCCGCACCTCCCAGATGCCCCGGTCGGGCTCGACCCAGTTCTTCACCGCCTGGTCGACGAAGCGCGCGAGGATCGTCCAGAGCCGGTCGTCGACCCGGTCCCGCGCGCCCTTGTGGACCCACACGGAGTCGAGGATGGCTCCCCACACGTCGTGCTGCTTCTGGTCGAAGGCGCCGTTGCCGATGCGCACCGGCTTCGACCCCTCGTAGCCGTCGAGGTGGTCGAGGATCTGCTCCTCCAGCTGCCGCTCTCCTCCGATGCCGTACATGATCTGGATGTCGTCGCCGATGCCGGCGACGTCGGCGATGAAGGAGAAGAAGTCGTCGGCCTCCCAGTCGAACCCGAGCCGCGCCATCGCCCACAGCGTCAGCGTCGAGTCACGGATCCAGGTGTAGCGGTAGTCCCAGTTGCGTTCTCCGCCCGGGGTTTCCGGTAGAGAGGTGGTCGCCGCGGCCACGAGTGCGCCGGTGGGGGCGAACGTCAGGCCCTTGAGAGTCAGCGCGCTGCGCTCCAGGTGGATGCGCCACGGGTGGTCGGGGAACCGCCCCCGGGCCAGCCAGTGCTGCCAGTGGTGGGCCGTCCAGACGAGGCGCTCGTGCGCCTCGGGCTGCGTCTTCGGAGGTTCGTGCTCCGTCCAGGAGAGGGCGACGAAGTGGGTCTCCCCCTCCTTCATCAGCGTGCGGGCCATGGCCCGGTTCCCCTCGAACCCGAGGCGCATGTCGGTGGTGAGCCGCATCCGGGGGGCGTGGTCGCTCGGGTCGGTGATGGCCTCGTGGTAGCCGTCGCCGCTGTAGCTCCACACCGCGGGCTCGCGTCCGTAGTCGAACATGGGGCTGCAGTCGAGCGACATCTGTACGTCGCCGTTGACGCACCGCACCTCACGCAGGAGCACGTGGTCGCAGTCGTAGTCGGTGGGCGCCCGGCGGTGGCTGTTGGAGCGGTTGGTCTCGTGGTGCCACGGTCCGATCAGCAGCGCGTCGCGGATGATGACCCAGCCCGTGGGAGTGCCCCAGCTCGTCTCGAGGATCATCGTGCCGGGCAGGTAGCGGCGGGCCGCCGGCACCCGGACGTCTGCCGGTCCGAACCGGAACCCTCCGGCGTCGCGGTCGAGGATCGCCCCGAACACGCTGGGCCCGTCCATCCGGGGCAGGCACATCCACTCGATGTTGCCGCTGGGGGCGACCAGGGCGGTGACCTCGCAGTCGGAGAGGAACGCGTACTCCGCGATCGGCGGATAGGACGACCCCGCGCTCCATTCGGTCTTCTCCAGCATGCCGTCCATGGCCGTCGTCCCTTCCGGAAGACCCGGTTCGCGAAGACCCGGTCGATGCCGGGTCACCAGGCAGTGTGACGGCAAACGGATGGGCCGTCGATAGACCGGGTGCTACCCAGAGGTCACGGCGACAGGCTCGGGGCCACGTCCCGGGTGGATCGGGTGGCAGACCGTGGCGGACCGTCGGCGGACCGCAGGCGGCCGACACCGAGATGCCGGCCGCCGACCTGGCCCCGCTGCTGGACGCCGACCTCGCTGACGCCTCGGGGTGACGATCGGGTCCGACGCGTTCGTGGCATACCCGGGGGCGTATGCGTCCCAGGTGCCCGGCCGCATGCTGAACAGCATCCTCACCGACGCGGGTGCGGCGGCGGCCCCGGTGATGGCCGACCTCTGCCTCCTGGGCATAACCTCCAGCTGCCCTCGATCGCGCGGCCGCTCGTCGGCGGCTATCTGCGCACCGACCCGGCGAGCACCCCGCCGTGGTCCCGTCTCCTGAGTGAGCTCGGCCTGTGGCCGCGGGGAGCATGTGCTGCTCAGGTTCTATCCCCCGTGCGACGCACCGGAGCATCGCCAACACCGCTGTGCCTGACGTCGTCTCCTTCTTCGCGAAGACGTTGTCGGGTGCCACACCGGCATCGACCTGCTGACGCGCCTGACCGGTATGCGTGATGCGCGTCGGGTCGTCCAGCCGCGGTGCAGTCGAAGCCGGCGGCAGCCCAGCCGTTCAGATCCGAGCGACCCGCCAGGCGTCGACGCGCGCGACCCCCCAGCACTCCCTCTGGGGTGGACAACAGGTAGCGTCGTGGGCATGCCGGCTGTCGCGTCACGCCCCACCGACGCGAGGCGCGTGACCCGGTTCGCCGGCGTCGCCGGGGTGCTCTGGGGAGGCCTCCTGCTCTGGCGCGGTCGGGCCGTCTGGCTGGCCCTCGACCGGCGGCCACCGAGCAAGGTCGACGAGCTGGCGACTACGCTCCTCGGACTGCGGCACCTCGCGCAGGGCGGTGCGCAGCTCATCACGCCCGACCGGTTCCAGCGCCTGTTCGTCGCAGTCGACGTCCTGCACGCGCTCTCGATGGTCGCCCTGGCCGCGGCGGACGAGCGCCGACGTCGTCCGGCCCTGGTGACGGGGAGCGCCGCAGCGGCGGCCGCCCTGCTCACCGTTGTGGCCCGGCGGCGGCGCGCCTGACGGCATGCTGTGCCCATGACCGGATGGGACGGCGAGGACTACCGCCGCGTGAACACTCTCCAGCAGTGGCTGGCCACCCGGGCCCTCGAGGATGTCGACCTGGACGGTGTGAGAAGCCTCCTCGACGTCGGCTGCGGAGACGGGCGGGTCACCGAGCAGCTGGCGGCGCGTATCCCCGAAAGCCACTGCGTCGGCCTCGACCCGTCACCCGGGATGGTCGCGGTGGCCCCGTCCCGCCCCGGGCTGGCGTTCCAGGTCGGAGATGTCGTCGCCATGACGTTCGTTGACGAGTTCGACCTCGTCGTGTCGTTCAACGCGCTGCACTGGGTGGCCCGACAACCGGCAGCGCTGCGCGCGATCGCGACCGCACTGCACCGGCCGGGACGGGCACTGCTCGTCTTCGTGTGCGCGGGGCCACGACCGAGCCTGGAGGACGTGGCGATGACGGTGGCGCGGTCACCGCGGTGGGCAACGTCGTTCGACGGGTTCGTCGCCCCCTACCTCCACCCCGAACCCGCCGTATGGCGGTCCGATGTGGAGTCGGCTGGGATGCGGGTCGACGCCGTGCGCGTCGACGACCTGGCGTGGGACTTCGGCTCGCGCGAGGCGTTTACGGCGTGGTGCACCGTCGGGTTCGGCGGCTGGACGTCACGGCTTCGCGATGCTGAGGTCCCCGAGTTCATGGCCCAGGTCGTCGACGCGTACGCCGCGGCCACGGGCTCGCACCAGACGTTGCGGTTCATGCAGCTGGTCGGGGCCACGAGTCGACCAGCAGGCTGATGGTCACGCTCTCCGCTACCGCGTGCGGCTGGCGCTGTGGTCCC
>JALZBI010000474.1 GCA_030947565.1 Actinomycetota bacterium | reverse complement strand
CGAGTCGTATGCGTTCCCGCCTGCGTGCGTGCTCGTCTTCGGCCAGGAGGGGCCGGGCCTCAGCGACGAGATGCGGGCGGCGTGCGAGGTCGTCGTGCACATCACGCAGTACGGCTCCACGCGCTCTATCAACGCCGGCGCTGCGGCGGCGGTGGCGATGTACGCGTGGGCCCAGCAGCACGTGCCCGCGCCGCAGAGCCCGTAGACCCGCTGGGCATTGTCGCGGGACACCAGGCGAGCGTGCCCATCCGCGTCGTCGCTCGTCGCCATGCCGGCTGCCCTCGACGCCGCCGAGCGCAAGGCCCGGCACGCCCGGCCCGCCCAGGAGGCGGCTCCCGAGGAGGTCGCCGACGCCCCCCGCTGGGCGCACTGAGTCTTATGGCTGGTGGCGGGGTCACTCCCGGTCGGGAGTCAGCACCGAGAGGATTGCGGGCCCGGCCTGTTCGCTGCTGACCAGGGTGAGGCGCAGTGGGGCGCGGAAGAGCCGGCGGCCTGCGCCGGTCGCGGTCGGGAAGATGAGCAGGCGGTACTCGTCGACCAGGCCGTCCTCGGTCACCGCGTCGACCACCGAGCCGCTGCCGATGACAACGACGTCAGTGGTGGGCAGCGTGCTGCGCAACCAGTCGGTCAGCGGCGCCTGGACGACCGTGGAGTTCGTCCAGATGTCAGCGTCGATCGGGCGGTGGGTCGCCACCGCTTTGGTGGCCGCGTTCATCGCCCTCGAGAACGGGTCGTCGCGCCCCGGCCACAGGGTGCCGAAGAGCTCCCAGGTCCGGCGGCCAAAGAGCAGCGTGCCCTGGTGGAGGATCGGCCCGAGCCGGAACTTGTCTCCGGCGATGGCCTGCGGGCCGTGGCGCATCGCCCAGCCGCCGAAGCTGGTGCGGCCACTTCCGTCGGGGTCCTCGACGACCCCGTCGAGCGTGATGAACTGGATGACAATGAGGCGGCCCATGGGAGGGTCCTTTCGCGGTGTCGGGTCGGGTCACGACCTTCTACGAACGAGCGGGCGCCCACTCATCGGTCGGCGCATCGGTCGGCGCACCGACGGACGCCTCGAACATCGAGAACAGCTCCGGCACCTGGTAGACCAGCACGTGGCTCACCGCGCCCGACGCGTCGGCGTCCAGCAGCTGCACCGTGTGAGGAACGGGGCCGTCGCTCGTCACCCGGTAGAGCAGCATGGCGGGCTGGCCCACGGCGTCGACGAGGCGCGTCACCCAGTCGGCCCCCCGCCACTGGAACAGGTACGCCATGAACGCCCGGTAGTCCTCCCGGCCGCGGGACCACGCGGGCACGGGTGGCATCTCGAGCATGACGTCGTCCGAGACCACAGCCACAAGTGCCTCGAGGTCAGCCCGTTCGATGGCCCGCGCATACCGCTCGACGTGCCCCGAGCGCAGCGCTCGCGGCCGGCCCGCCTCCTGACCCACGGCCAGGCGGGCGCGCTGCAGCGCCGAGTTCACCGCGGCGACCGTCGAGTCCAGCACCGTCGCAGTCTCGATGGCCGAGCAGCCCATCACCACGCGCAGGAGGAACACGCCCCGCTGCCGCGCGGGAAGCGTCTGGAGGACCGCGGTGACCGCCAACCGCACGTCGGCGGCGCGTTCCATCGGCAGGCTCGACTCCGTCTCCCCGAGCCACGCCTTGGGCGCCGGCATCAGCCACGGCACGTCGAAGGCCGGCACGAGCGGGGCCCCCACGTCGATGCCGGGACCACTCAGGTCACGAGGCAGCGGTCGCCGTGACGCGCCACGGAGCCGGTCGACGCAGACGTTGTGGGCGATGCGGAGGCTCCAGGTCGACAGCGAGGCCCGGGAGGGGTCGAAGGACCGGCGCGACCGCCACACCCGCTCCAGGACGTCCTGGACGGCATCCTCGGCCTCGAACGGCGAGCCCAGCATCTGGTAGCAGAAGGCGCTCAGACGGGGTCGCAACGTGGCGAGATCCCTGTCGCCGATGGCGGTCATGGCCCGGATGCTGCCACGGGTCAGGGGACGGGTGGCGTGCAGCCGTTAGGTACAGTGCCTTGGTCGAGCTTCGACACGACCACCACCAAGGCCGGGGTGCCCCGCTGGGGCTGAGATGACACCCGACGAACCTGATCCGGTTAGTACCGGCGCGAGGGAGCCTGCGATGACCACACCGACCACACCCGCCACCAGCCAGACCAGCCAGACCAGCCAGACCACCGCGGAGCTGAGCGCGGCGGTCACTGACATCGTCGGCCGGGTGCGGGCCGAGTCGCCGCTCGTGCAGTGCATCACCAACTTCGTCTCGATGGACCTGGCCGCCAACGTCCTCAACGCCGTCG
>JALZBI010000129.1 GCA_030947565.1 Actinomycetota bacterium | reverse complement strand
TCTCTGCACCGGCCGGTTCGATCCCCTCCGGTGCGGCGGCTGGCGCGGCCTCGGCTGGCGCGGCGTCGGCTGGCGCGGCGGGCAGCTCCGGCTGCTCGTCGGCGACCGACCCCTCGAGGGGGAGGGCGGGGGTGGTCTCGGCTCGTGGCGGTTCGACCCGACGCCGCCCCGAGCGGCGGCCGACCGTCGTGCGCTGGCGCATGGCGGTCATCAGGTCGACCGGCTCCTCGGAGGCCTCGCCCGCACGGTCAGCCGAGCGAGCGGCCGCGGCGGCTCGACGGGTCGTGGCGGCCACGCCACCTTCGGCCTCCACGTCATAGACGTTGGCGACGCGAGGCGAGGCGGCGGGCAGCGGACCGGCCACGACGACGTCGTCGGCGCTCAGCCATCGGGCCTCGTCGTCAGCGGCCTCGACGCTGCGCAGCACCGGGTCGTAGGTCCAAACCGCGTGCCGCTGCCGGCCGCCGGCCGCGAAGGTGAGGATCACGGTCCATGTCGTCGCCTCGGGGGCCCGGGCGGCGTCCCAGCTGGTGCTCGTCTCGGGGTCGACGCCGCGTTCGCGCATCCGCTGGGCCACCCGGCCCTGCAGGGTCGGGGCCGACCCGGTGGTCGCCCCACCGCGGTGGCGCACGCGCACCAGCCGGGCCTGGTCGGCGACGTGGGCGCGCTCGGCGAGGATCGGGCCTTCGTACCGCCGGACCTTGTCGACCGACCAGCCGGCGCGGTCGGCGACGTCCTCGGTGCTCCCACCGGCCCGGATGAGCGACTGCACCTCACGGGGGCGCAGCCCGCCGTCGATCTCGATCTGGAGCTGTCCCATCCTGGGTCGGTCCCGGCGGGCGGCGGTGCGAAGCGCGTCGTCGACGGCCAGGGTGTGGTGCTCGCCGCCCGGACCCGCGAGGATCAGGTGCTGGCCGTCCTCGTGCACGCCGATGAGTCGCAGGTCCGGCATCACACGCTCCAAGGTCGGGCTGGTCCACGGGCTGGCTCGTCAGGTTTCCAGGACGACTCTGCCACGCATCCGGGTGGCCCGAACCGAGCCACGCCGCCGCATACCGCTGGAACCACCCACGGCGAGACGTCCGGACCACCCTCCTGCGCCGGCCTCCCGGCATCCGTATCGTGGCCGTCGTGCCGCACCACACCTCCCCACCCTCACTCCGCCTCACGGAGCGCCGATGACGGTGGCCGACGGCGCCGACCTCCTTGCGCCCTACGACGCCGTGCTGCTGCTCTCGTTCGGCGGTCCGGAGGCACCCGACGAGGTGATGCCGTTCCTGCGCCGGGTCACCGCTGGCCGGGGCATCCCGGACGACCGGCTCGAGTCGGTGGCTCACCACTACCACCGGTTCGGTGGCCGCAGCCCGATCAACGACCAGAACCGCGCACTCATCGCGGCGATGGAGGCGGAGCTGAAGGAGCGGGAGATCGACGTCCCCGTCCTGTGGGGCAACCGCAACTCCGCGCCCTACCTCGTCGATGCGCTGCGCGACGCCGCGTCCCGCGGGCTGCACCGGCCGGTCGTCGTCACGACCAGTGCCTACTCCTGTTACTCGTCCTGCCGCCAGTACCGCGAGAACCTCGCGGACGCTCTGACCGAGGCCCGCGCCGAGGGTCTGGTCGTCGAGATCGACAAGATCGGGCCGTATGCCCGGCGCCCCGCATTCCTCGGCCCCAACGCCCGCCTCGTCGTCGATGCCCTCCGGCCGTTGGCGGGCGTGCCCGCCGAGCACCTCGCACTGCTCTTCGTCACCCACTCGGTCCCCGACGCCATGGACGAGACGTCCGGCCCCGGTGACGGCGAGGGGCGGCTCTACCAGGAGCAGCACCACGCTGTCGCCGCCGCCATCACCGACGCGGTCCGCACCGAGCTGGGCCGCGACCTGGTGCCCGAGGTGGTCTACTGCTCCCGCTCCGGCCCACCGCAGCAGCCGTGGCTCGAGCCCGATGTGAACGACCGGCTCCGCGAGCTCGCCGCCGACGGGCGGACGACCGTCGTGGTCGCGCCGGTCGGGTTCGTCTCCGACCACATGGAGGTCGTCTACGACCTCGACACCGAGGCGGCCGATACCGCCGCTGGGCTCGGCCTGACCCTGGTCCGGGTGCCGACCGTCGGCGTCGATGCCGAGTTCGTCGCCGGACTCGTCGACCTCGTCGTCGAACGGGCGGCTGAGGCCCGGGGGGCCGAGCCGGCTGCCGGCCCAGGCATCCGGCCATCGGTCTGCCCGGCCGGGTGCTGCCCCAACCTGCGGCAGGCGCGACCAGCACTGTGCGGGAGCGACTGATGCGCACCCCGGTCGACCTGCCCCTCGGCGTCACGCTCGACGAGCTCGAACGGTTGGCGACCCGGGTGGCGGTGACAGCGGGGCGGCTGATCGTCGACGAGCGGCCCCGTGTCGTGTCGGCATCCTCGACCAAGTCGTCGCCGACCGACATCGTCACCGTGATGGACACCCGGGCCGAGGACCTCATCCGACGGCTGCTCCTCGAGGCGCGCCCCGACGACGCGGTGCTCGGCGAGGAGGGTGACGACCACCTCGGCACCTCCGGGGTCACCTGGGTCGTCGACCCGATCGACGGCACCGTCAACTACCTCTACGACATCCCCGCGTATGCCGTGTCCGTCGCGGCGGCGATCGGCGACCCCAGCGTGCCGGGGGAGTGGCAGGTGCTGGCCGGCGCGGTCGCCGACCCGGCCCTCCGGAGGGTCTTCCACGCCGCGCTGGGCACTGGGGCCTGGGTGACCGGGTGGGACGACCTGGCCCACCTCGGCGCCGCCTCTCCCACCGGCGCCGCCTCTCCCACCGGCGCCGCCTCTGCCGTTGACGCCGCCTCCACCGTTAGCTCCAGGTCGACCGAGCTACGGGTCGGCGTGGCCGCCGACCTGTCCGGGGCGCTGGTCGGCACCGGTTTCGGCTACACGCCGACGCGGCGACGTGAGCAGGCGGAGCTGTTGCTCGACCTGTTGCCACAGGTCCGTGACATCCGCCGGATCGGTAGTGCCGCCCTCGACCTGTGCTCCGTGGCCAGCGGGAGCCTCGACGGCTTCTACGAGCACGGACTCAACCCGTGGGACATGGCGGCGGGGTGGCTCATGGTCACCGAGGCGGGCGGGTCGGTGACGGGGCCGGCCGGGGGCGCGCCCTCCTCCGCCCTCACGGTGGCGGCGAACCGCGTGCTGCAGCCGCAGCTGCTGGCCGTGATCGACCGGTAGCGACCACCCCCCGGTCCTGGCTCGTGCCGGTGTCGGCGCCCCTAGGCCGCCGTGACGCCCAGCCGGTCGAGCTCGGGGAGCGAGACACCGTGCTCGTGGGCGATGCGGGCGATGTTCTCCAGATCGGCGCGGTGCACCTGGACGGAGTAGTCGTCACCGGACGTCTCGGCGGCCGTGAGGAACGCCGCGGCTTCGTGCACACGCGCGGTCAGCTGGGAGTGGAACTCGGTCATCCTGCACCTCCTGGTGGTCGTTCGGGGTGATACGAGAGCAGGGGCGGCGCGCGGGGCCGAGCGCGGATCTGGGAACGGGTGGCGCCGTCAGGACCGACCCTAAGGCGTGGGTTTGACGGTCGATGGATGGGGTGTTTCGCGGTGTCGTGACGACGTGGACCCGCAGTAGTGCGGCGCACGGACGACGGAGGACCAGTTGCCCGCACCCCCCCCGGTCGCGGGTGGGCCAAGCGCAGGACAGCGACCGGCAAAGACGCTGCGAACATCCTGGAGGGCGACCGCGATGAGGACTGGACGTGACTTCTTCGGGTTTGTAGGGCACAATCCGCCCGCGGGATCGCAGGCGATGGGATCGCTGTGGACCTCCGGCGGGCACAAACGACGGGGCGTCTGCGTTACATCGGAGCATCGCGAGCCGACGACGAGAGCCGACGCCCCAGCCCCGGCACGACAGCCCGACGTCCACCCGCGCGACGAGGCGTTGACGAACGAAACGATACAAGACAACCCCAGGAAGCAGATGACCATGGCGACTGACTACGACGCCCCACGCAAGACCGATGACGACCTTTCCGAAGACTCCATCGAGGAGCTCAAGGCCCGCCGCGTCGACAAGTCGGCATCAAGCGTCGACGTCGACGAGACCGAGCAGGCCGAGGGCTTCGAGCTGCCCGGCGCCGACCTCTCCGGCGAGGAGCTGTCGGTCCGGGTCATCCCGAGGCAGGCTGACGAGTTCACCTGCGCCGAGTGCTACCTCGTGCACCACCGGAGCCAGCTGGCCAGCGAGTCCGGTGGCCGCCTGGTCTGCCGCGAGTGCGCCGCTTGAGCGGTAGGCACGGTGTCCCCGACGCGACCGTCGGATCCGCCGGGCCGTCAGGGTCGACCTCCATCTCGGAGGCCGGCCCTGACGTCGTCCGAGTGCTCCTTCGCCGCCTCGACCCCGGCGCGCCGCTCCCGGCGTACGCCCATCCGGGCGACGCTGGGGCCGACCTGCCGTCCCGGGTCGACGTGACCCTCGGCCCGGGTCAGCGGGCCTTGGTGCCGACCGGCCTGGCCATCGCGCTCCCGGAGGGGTATGCCGCCTTCACCCATCCCCGGTCGGGGCTGGCCGCGCGGCATGGCATCACCATCGTCAACGCCCCTGGGACCATCGACGCGGGCTACCGTGGCGAGATCCTCGTCAACCTCGTCAACCTCGACCCGACCGAGACGTTCGACGTGCGACGCGGAGACCGGATCGCCCAGCTCGTCGTCCAACGGGTGGCCCGGGCCCTGTTCGTCGAGGAGGATTCGCTCCCGGACAGCAGCCGGGGGGAGACTGGACACGGAGCCAGTGGCGGGTTCGGGTCGGGCGCCCACGACGGTCCGCCTCACCCGCCCGCTCACCGCAACGACAACACGACAGACCAGAGGACGTAGGACGTTGGGACTTTTCCGCCGAGGCCGTAAGACCGACTCCGCCGACTCCCCAGTCGCCGCAGTCGACGCGCTCGACCCGGGTGTCGACACCGACCCTGCGGGCACCGACGGCACCGATGGCACCGACGGCAGTGACACCGGCGGCCTCACCGAAACCTCAGGGTCCACGGGCGCCGGCGACGAGGTGGAGGAGCGGTTCAACCGGACCCGGGGCCCGTTCGACGGGTCGGAGGTCGTCGACGACGACGAGGTGGCCCGCATCGACCTGGGCTCCCTGCTCGTGGCCCCGGTCGAGGGGATGCAGCTGCGGCTCGAGCTCGACCAGGCGCAGGAGTCGGTCGTGAGCGCCCACGCCCTCCTCGGTGACTCGAGCGTTCAGCTGCAGGTCTTCGCCGCGCCCCGGACGCTCGGCGTGTGGCCTGACATCCGCAGCGAGATCGCCGACAGCGTGCGTTCACAGGGCGGTTCGGCCGACGTCGTCACCGGGCCGCTCGGTCGAGAGCTCGTCGCCGGCATACCGAGCCGGGGGGCCGACGGGCGCACCGTGCAGACCGCAGTGCGCTTCCTCGGCGTCGACGGGCCCCGATGGTTCCTCCGGGCCGTCATCAGTGGCCCGGCCGCGACGGACGAGGCGAAGGCCGGTCCGCTCGTCGACCTCGTGCGCAGCGTCGTCGTCATTCGTGACGACGAGGCCCGGCCCCCTCGGGAGGCGCTGCCGTTGCGGGTCCCCGCCGCGGTCAGCGACGCTGCCGGTGAGCCGGACGGCTCGGAGGGCTCCACCGGACCTGAAGGCCCTGACCCGTCCGACGGACCCCACGGACCCGACGAACCCGCTAGCCGCGCGCCCGGTGACCAGCCGGCCGAGCGGCCGGTCCGCAGTGCCGACGACCTGCGCCCGTTCGAGCGTGGCCCCGAGATCACCGAGGTGAGATGACATGGCCGACCTTCGACCGACGACCCCCGGCCCGACCCGGGCCGCCACCGCCGATGCTGCGCGCGGCCTGTTCGGCCGGTTGACGCAGCGGCTGACCCGTTCGTCCACGGACGACGAGGCGCAGGAGCTGCGCGAGGAGACCGAGCGGCAGGGGGCGACGCCGATCTGCGACCTGCCCAACCGCGAGCGCGCTGCCGTGTGTGGCACCGTGCGGTCGGTGACGCTGCGCCCCCGCGCCGACGTTCCGGCTCTCGTCGTCGAGATCTACGACGGCAGCCGCCCGCTGCACCTGGTCTGGCTCGGGCGCCGCGAGATCGTGGGCATCCAGGCGGGAGTCCAGCTGCGCGCCACCGGGCGAGTGTCCTACTACCGGGGGGTCCCCACCATCTACAACCCCTTCTACGAGATCGTGCCGAAGAGTGGCTGAGCCCGCTCGCGCCGCCGCCGGCGCGGCATACCTGACGGTCGAGGAGCTGCTGCGTGCGCGGCTCAGCGCCACGATCGGGGGCTGGCGCGGCGCTCTGGAGTCGGCGCTGCCGACGGTCGCGTTCGTCGCTGTCTGGACCGTCACGCAGGAGGTGCGGTCGGCGGTCCTGGCGGCGGTCGTCGCCCTGGTCGTGCTCGCCGCCTTCCGCCTGCAGCGGCGCGAGACCCTGCGCTTCCTGCTGTACGCCGCGGGTGCCGTGGCCGTCGCGGCGTTCTTCGCGCTCCGGTCCGGGCGCGGCGAGGACGCGTTCCTGCCCGGGATGATCCAGACCGCCGTCGTGGGTGTGGTGCTCGCCGTCAGCAACCTGGTGCGCTGGCCGCTGTTCGGGTTCCTCATCGCCGTCGCCGACCCCGAGCTGACGGAGGCCACGGCGCGACTGAAGGCC
>JALZBI010000473.1 GCA_030947565.1 Actinomycetota bacterium | reverse complement strand
GTCGACACCCGTTTGGTCATCGCGGAGGACGTCGCCGCCATGGCCGGTCTCTTTGGCGATCAGCGCCGTGACGCAGGCGGAGCTGCACTTTCGGTGTCCTCGAAGACAAGACCGCAGGTTCGCGCCGCGCGCCTACGCCTCTCACCGTCCCTCAGCCGCACTTCGAGCCGCTGCCCGGACGAGACAGTAGTGGTCAGCTCTGGCCGCCTCGCGGGGGGAGTCGTCGATGACGGCCGGCAGCCCAGGCGTCGGTTCATGGAGCTGATTGTCGCCGCCACAGCTCACGTCCATCGTGCCCGGTTGTACACCAGGAACCCGACGGACTTCGCCGGCCTCGATGAGCTGATCGACCTCGTCGCCCTCTGGTATGGGGGGCGGCGCGGGTATGGGTGGGGTTGGCGAGGTCGTCGAGAGTCGAACGTGTGCCGACACACCCTCCGAACCGAACGGATGGAGGGGTTCGCCGAAGGCGGACGTATGCTCGCTGAGCGGGGTCTCCAGTGGCTGAAGCCTCCGGCAGCCCGCCCGGAGCGAGAACGTGAGGGGGCTTGGCCATGGTCATTCTCGTCGTTGCCGCGGTGTGGCTCGTTGTCCGTGTCATCGTGGCGTTGCGGATGGCGATCCGCTGCCCCGATCAGATGACCCCTGCCCAGGACCACCAGACAGACTGGTCTGGGCCCCACGATGCCGCGGCTGGCCCACAGGATGCACGGTGCGGCCCACAGGACTCCGCCCCGGCCGACCTCGACTCGCATACGAGGAGCCGGTCGGCACCGGCTGCGCACACCGGTGACCCGACCCTTCTCAGCACCGCCGTCTTGTGGCGTGTAACCGAAGCCCTCCGCGAGGCGGCCGCGGCTCACCTGATGCCGACCACCAAGGTTGGGCGCGACGACGGCTCACAGGTGCTCGCCGGTAAAGCCGGCACGGAGTGGGTCGCCGCCTTCCGCGAGGCCATCGTCGACAGGATCCCCCGACCTGAGGCAGGTCCCGCCTGCCTCGGTGGCCGAGACGGCGCCATATACCTGCGCGGCTGGGACGACGCGGTCGACTGGATCGGACAGGGTCACGATGCGAAGGGCCCCAGCTGGGGCGACGTGGCCTACATGACCGGCTGGAACGACGCGGTCAGGGATGTCGCCAGGGCGCGCACGTGCTCCAGGGCGACCTACGTCTGAGAGTGCGTCTTCACCTGAACTTCTCCGTCGAACGCCTCACGTCGACCTCAGGATGAGGTCGACGGCAGGCGGTGAAGGCGAGGGCCCTGCATACCGATATCGGCGAGCTAGGGCTGGTCCGGCCGTACGCTGCCGTCGCCGAGATGGGCCCGATCTTGGCCGAAGGACTCCGGCGGTTACTGCCGTCGTCCGTCAGCGAGGGGCGTATAGATGACGCCCATGGCGCCGCGGGCGAGGAAGGCCAGGGCGAGCCGGACCGTCCCTTGTTCGTAGCCGGTGTAACCGTCCTCGCCAGGCTGCGGTTAATGCACCCGGTTCGCCTTCGTCAACAGGGCGGCGACCCGCTCCAGGTTTGCCCGCACGATGGCGACGTCGAGGCCGGCGTGCGCGCGGGTCTCACGGCCGGCACGCAGGTCGACAGCCCAGCCACCGGAGGCCCGGTAGCCCATGTGGTGCTCATGAAAGTCGGGTCATCCAGTCGAGGGTCCTCGCCTGAAGGGCACTTCGACTGTTCGCCGACATCCGGCCAGCCTTCCCCTGGTGCGATCGGCCCACAAGGAGGAGTACCCGGCGGCCAAACCCGCACCCGGACCGCGTTCTCCCCACCCGGGGTCAACACGCGGCATTAGCCGGCGACGGTGGGGACCGCCTACCGTCGGCGGTGGCCCCCGCACCTTTCTTCGCGGCGGGCTTATCGATCTCGCGGTCGGTGCTGTTGACTGTGCCGGTGCGACGTAGCAAGTTGTTGCCCTGGTCTGGGCGGAGGGTTCTATGGGTAAGTTGATCTACGCGGCCAACATCTCGCTCGACGGCTTCCTCGAGGACGAGACCGGTTCGTTCGACTGGTCCGTGCCGGACGAGGACGTGCACGCGTTCTGGAACGAGCACGAGCGGCACATCGGCACGTCGCTCTACGGGCGGCGCATGTACGAGACGATGCGCGTTTGGGAGAGCGACGACTGGTTGACGAACCAGCCCCCAGTGGTCCGCGAGTACGCCGGGATCTGGCGTGACGCCGACAAGGTCGTCTACTCCACCTCGCTGACCGACGTGTCAACCGCGCGCACGAGGATCGAGCGGCAGTTCGAGCCCGAGGCGGTACGGCGGCTTAAGGAGACCTCAGGCTCGGACCTGAGC
>JALZBI010000014.1 GCA_030947565.1 Actinomycetota bacterium | reverse complement strand
AGACGGCGGCGCGGACAGCGGAGCCAGCAGCTCCAGCTAGATGACCTCGTCCACCAGCATGCGAGTGCCCGCCCCCACGGGCGGGCACTCCGCTCTTCGCCGCCTCGTGTCGGTCCCGGTCGACGAGTTCGCCGACCGCTACTGGGGCCGCGAACCGCTCCTCAGCCCCGCCGACACCCTCCCCGCCGGCTTCGCTGATCTCTTCTCCAACACCGCCGTCGACGAGCTCGTGTCCCGCCGCGGTCTCCGGGCGCCCTTCCTGCGCGTCGCCAAGAACGGCACGACCCTGGCCGACCGAGCCTTCACCGACGGCGGCGGCGTCGGGGCCGCCATCGCCGACCAGGCCAGCGACGACAAGCTCCTGGCCCTCTTCGCCGACGGCGCCACGATCGTGCTGCAGGGCCTGCACCGCACGTGGGAACCCATGCTGTCGTTCTCCCAGGACCTCGCCGCCGATCTCGGACACCCCGTGCAGGTCAATGCCTATGTGACGCCGGCGCAGAACACCGGCTTCAGTGACCACTACGATGTGCACGATGTGTTCGTCCTCCAGATCGCCGGCGAGAAGCGCTGGCGAATCCGTCCGCCGGTGCACCCGAGCCCGCTGCGCGACGAGCCATGGACCGACCGACGCGATGCCGTCGAAGCGGCGGCGCACGCCGACCCGCTCATCGAATCGACTCTGCGGCCCGGTGACTGCCTCTACCTACCACGCGGATACCTGCACTCCGCAACGGCGTTGGGCGACGTGAGCACGCACCTCACCATCGGCGTCCATCCATGGACCCGTCGGCACCTGGGCGACGAGCTCGTCGCCGCCGCCGTGCGGCGAGCGAACAGCGATGAGAGCGTCCGGGCCTCCCTGCCCCTGGGCGTCGACCTCAACGAACCGGGCGACTGGGACACCGACCTCGAGGTCGTGCGCGACGCGCTCGTCCGCGCCCTTCAGAGCACCTCGGCCGCGGACCTCGCTGCCGCGCTCCCCGACCGGTCCCGCCGCGCGCAGCGAGCCGCCCCCATCGCTCCGGTCGCGCAGGTGCGGGCCGCCGCTCGTCTGACCGAACAGGACGAGGTGACCCTGCGATCCCACCTCGGCGCCCGGTTGGTGCCCACCCCGGAAGGCGGCACCGTTCGCAGTCGGGCGACCGACGTGAGCGTGGTGGAGGCAGACGTGCCCGCGGTGCAGCGCCTCCTCGAGGACGGGCGAGCCTCCGTCGCCGACCTCGGTCCCGACCTAAGCCGCCGCCTGCTGTTCGCGGCCGTCGTCGTCGCTGCACCTCACCCCCGGTGAGCGACGGGGCGCCGTCAGCGTCCCAGGCGCGGATCCGGGTCGGCGTCTCGGGATGGACCTACCCCCGGTGGCGAGGCGACTTCTACCCCAAAGGGCTCGCCCACCGGCTCGAGCTGGCGTATGTCGCCGCGCGGATGTCGTCGGTCGAGGTCAACGGCTCCTTCTACTCCCTGCAGCGGCCGTCGTCCTACACCACGTGGGCGGAGCAGACACCAGACACCTTCGAGATCGCCGTCAAGGGCAGCCGGTACATCACCCACATGAAGCAGCTGCGCGACATCGACGTCGCCCTGGCCAACTTCTTCGCCTCCGGGGTGCTCGCCCTCGGCCCGAAGCTTGGGCCGGTGTTGTGGCAGCTGCCTCCGAGGATGTCGTTCGACGCGCAACGGATGGCCGACTTCTTCGACCGGCTCCCCCGCACCACCGGCGAGGCGGCGGGGCTGGCCCGCAGCCACGACGACAAGGTCAAGGAGGGACGGTCCCTGGTCGACGCGGTCGACGAGCGTCCCATCCGCCACGTCCTCGAGCCCCGCCACGTCAGCTTCGAGGCCGACGAGGCCACCAAGCTGTTGCGCCGCAACGACATCGGCACAGTGTGGGCCGACGCGGCGGGGAAGTTTCCCGTCTTCGACGCCGACACCAGTGGCCTGCGGTATGTGCGACTGCACGGACACACCGAGCTCTACGCGAGCAACTACGACGACGAGCAGCTCAACGAATGGGCCGCCCGGTGCCGGGGTTGGCGCGACCTGGGCCGAGACGTCTACGTCTTCTTCGACAACGACGCACGAGGGTATGCGCCCTGGAACGCCGTCGGGCTGGAGGAGCGGGTCCGCCGCTGACGCCGCCGTCAGAGCCGTCAGAGCCGCTGCATGGTGGCCGGATCCTCCTGGCCCCCGAAGTACTGGTCGAGCACCGCCGTGAAGCGGCTCCGCGTCGACTCGTCACCGGCCACGTGCGCGAAGAGGGTCATCGACGAGCGCAGCTTGACCGCGTCGATACCCCCGAGGATGGCCACCGGGTCGTGTGAGTCGAGCGCGGTCAGGGCGGCGACGCACTCGAGCAGGCGCGGACCGAGCACCGGATGGGCCAGGTAGGCGCGCGCCTCCTCGACCCCGGTCACGGCATACCGGACCGCGGTCGGGCTCTGCCCGAGCCCGGCGATCTGTGGGAGGACGAACCACATCCAGTGCGACGCCTTGGACCCACGGCGCAGCTCGGCGAGGGCGGTCGAGTAGGTGCCCTCGGAATCCTGGGCGGTGACGAATCGGTGCAGGTCGGCGGCGTACTGGTCCATGGGCCCATCATTCACGGCCGCCCGCATCGTCTGCGACGCTGGCGCCATGTGGATCGGTTGGCTGGAGCTCGACGTGATGCTGGGCGACGTGCACTCGCTCAAGGAGAAGCGCTCAGTGGTGCGACCGATCGTGGCCGAGCTGCAGCGCCGCTTCGCGGTGTCGGCCGCCGAGGTCGGCGACCAGGAGCTGCACCGTCGTGCGGCGATCGGCGCCGCGCTCGTGGCCGCGGATCGCAGCCACGTGGTGGAGGTCCTCGACGCCGTCGAACGACTCGTGGCCGGGCGGCCTGAGGTCGACCTGCTCAGCGCCCACCGCGACGTGCGCACCAGCGACGACTGACGGGCGGTGCCGACGGTCCAGCATGAGGAAAACGGTGTTGGAGCGTCGCGCGTCGGCTGGTTGAATCGCTCGGGTGTCACGTCGGAGCCGGATCGAGCGCCTGCTCCCGGAGAACCCGCTGGCGCGGGCTCTCGCGCTACGATCGGCCCTGTATGCCGTGGGCTCAGGGTCGTTCCTCACCGGCAGCGCTTTCTACTTCACCCACATCGTCGGGCTGACCGCCGCCCAGGTGGGCCTCGGGTTGACCCTCGCGGGCGTGGCGTCGTTCGCGACCGCTGTGCCTCTCGGCGGGCTGGCCGACCGGTTCGGCCCCCGGCGGGTCTGGCTCGTGTGCTCGAGCCTGACCGCGGCCCTGTTCCTCGCCTGGCCCCTGGCTCGTGGGTTTGGCACCTTCGTGGCGATCATGGTGCTGGAGGCGGTGATTGACGCGGCGGGGTCGGCGGCCCGCGGCGCATACACGCTGGACGCCTTCCCCCGTGAAGACCGGGTGCGCTCGATGGCCTACCAGCGCAGCGCCCTCAACATCGGATTCACGGTGGGGGCCGGCGTCGGCGGGGTCGCGCTGGGCCTGCCGACGGACGCGGGGATCCTGGCCATCCCCTACCTGACGGCCGCCATCCTCGCCGGGGGCACTGTCCTGGTCTCCAGGCTGCCAGAGGTCGGGCGGCGCGGGGCCGAGGTGACGGCGCCCGTCGAGCAGACCCCCACCCCCGCCGCGCTGCGCAACGTGGGCTACCTGCTGACGAGCATCTTCAACGGGGTCCTCACGACGAACCAGGTGCTGCTCAACGTCGTCATCCCGCTCTGGTTGGTGCAGGAGACCGACGCGCCCAGGGTCCTGCTCGCCTGGCTTTTCGGGACGAACACCGTCCTGGCCGTGCTACTGCAGGTGCCGGCGTCCCGAGGAGCCGACACGGTCAACGGCGCCCTGCGCGCCTCGCAGATCTCCGGCGCCTTCTTCGTGGCGTCCTGCCTCATCGTCTTGTTGACCCACAACACGATCGGCTGGGTGACGATCATCCTCGTATGGATCGGGCACGTGACCGTGACCGGCGCCGAGCTGTTCGAGTCTGCCGGCCAGCGGGGGTTCCAGTCGGAGCTGTCCGACCCGAGCCGGCGCGGCGAGTACCAGGGCGTGTCCACAGCGGGATTCGCGATCGGGACGTTGTGGGCACCCGCGGCCTACACCTTCTTGGCCATGAACCTGCACGCCGTTGGCTGGCTGGTCATCGCCGGCATCGTCGTCGTCGCCACCATCGCGCTCCGGCCCAGCGTGCGGATGGCCCAGGCCTACCTCGCCCGGACAGTGCCGACGTCTTGACCGCGGCTCGTCAGATGTAGGGGGGTTGCAGGTCGGGTTCGCTCGGTGGCGTGTAGGTGATCGACCGGCGAGTGGCCGAGACGGTCAGTGCGCCGATGGCGGTTCCGATGCAGGCGTTGGTCAGCGCGATCGCCACCCTGGCGCCGAAGTCCGACCCCATGGTCAGGGGGACCACCGCGGCGACGGTCGTGACCAGGCCGACGATCCAGCCGTAGTAGGTGAGCGGGGTCGGTGTGGTCCGCAGGAGCAACAGCATCAGCTCGCTGGCGACCAGCCCGCACACGAAGGCGGCAAACGCGTACGCGATCGTGCCGGCCCCTCCCCCGACCCCCGACTCGTCGGGGCCGAAGAGGGAGACCCGAAAGACGCCGTTGGCGACGATGACGCCGACGACCGCGATCAGCGCTGCGACGATGGAGGTGGCCAGGCCGGCCGCGCGGTAGCGCCTCGTGTCGACCTCGGGATGCGGGGACGACGGACGCCGGTGGGGCCGCCCTGAGCCAGGGGTGGGTGCCATCCGTGCTCCTTCGACCGAGTCCGCAGGGACACGCTACCCGGCGCGCAGAGACGCCCTCGATGCCGCACGCACGGGGCCACGGTTCCTGGGGTGTCCGTCGTCACCGGTTGGGGAGCCGACCTCCGGGTACGTATCGTCACGGCCCAGGGGCGGGCGATGCGCCCCAACCGGTCATCCCCCTCGCGATACTCAAGGACCTCAGCCCATGACCGAACTCGCCCCAGCCGTCGATCACCCGACCACCGCCGACGAGAGCGCGCTGACCGGTTCGCTCGCCGCCATGATCGCCCACCGCGACTTCCCTTGTCTGGGGGCGCGATCGGTCTTCCGGCAGGACCGAGCCGCCATCCACGTGTACGACCGGCTCGCCACCCCCGAGGCGACCGTGGCGTTGCTGGCCGACCTGCGGTCCTTCGCGTCCACGGTAGATCCAACCGCCGGCTTCGCGTCCTTCATCGCCGTCTTCCGCGGGCCGACGAGCGATGACGAGCGAGGGTTCGAGCGCCTGCTCTGGTCACAGCTGCGCCTGTTGCACGCAGCGGACGACGCCGACTGGAACGACGACGTGTCCGACGACCCGTCGGACGAGCACTTCGCCTTCTCGGTCGCGGGCACCGCGTTCTTCGTCGTCGGGCTGCACCCCTTGGCGTCACGGGACGCCCGACGCACGGCGACGCCCACCCTCGTGTTCAACCTGCACGAACAGTTCGAGGCTCTGCGGGGGTCCGGGCAGTTCACCCGGATGCGCGACCTGATCCGGGAACGGGACATGCACCTTCAGGGAAGCATCAACCCCATGGTGAGCGACCACGGGAAGAACTCCGAGGCGCGGCAGTACTCGGGTCGCGTGGTCGACGACACCTGGCTGGCGCCGTTCCAAAGGGGCGACTCATGACGCGGCTGGCCCCTCAGACCGGGACCGGCTTCCTCCTGCGCGCGGGGCAGGAGCTGACGGTAACGGATCCCGAAGGGGGGCAGGTCAGCGACTTCTATGCGCTGTCGGCCGACGACCACGACGAGTGGTTCTCCAGCGGCCGGAGCATCGACTACCGCAACGGCGTCTACGTCTCCACCGGGGACACGCTGTACAGCAACCGCAGCACCCCGATGGCGACCATCGTGGCCGACACCTGTGGACGGCACGACATGTTGCTCACGCCGTGCAGCCAACAGACGTTCGACCTGCTCTACCCCGAGTTCCACGGTGCCCCGCACCCCAGCTGCCTGGCCAACCTCGCCCTCGGGTTGGCGCCGTTCGGGGTTGCGGCCGACCAGATCTCGACGACGCTGAACATCTTCATGAACGTGTGGACCGACCGGACCGGAGAGCTGCACATCGACCCGCCGCTGTCGGTCGCTGGTGACCACGTGACCCTGCGCGCCGAGATGGACCTGCACGTCGGACTCACCGCGTGCTCGGCGGAGAAGTCGAACGGCGGTGTGTGCAAACCCATCGACGTCGTTCTGTCGGACTGACCCGCTGGGCCCGGTGGGCCACCGCGTCTGGTCCTCACTACCTGCGGCGGCCGGTTCGACCCGTGGGCCACCACAACGACGACAACGTCATCGTCACGCTGAGCCCCGGCCCCCGAGCTGAGCAGCCTCGGTGTCGACGCCGCGGTGCGACGACGGACGGGGTCAGCTGGTCCTCAGGCTGGCGGTCATCGTGCTCCGCAGTCTCGCGAGGGTGGCGCGCAGGATGCGGGACACCTGGATCTGGCTGAGGCCGATGTGTGTGCCGATCTGCGACTGAGTCATGTCGTCAACGAACCGGAGCCGGATGACGCCGAGCTCGCGCTCGGTCAGCCCTGCGAGAGCGGTGCCGAGCCAGTCACGCTCGTCGATCACCACGGCCGGGTCCTCCTCGTGGTCGGCACGCGGGCTGACACCGGAGTCCTGATGGGCGGGGGCGTCCAAGGACGCGCCGTGGAAGCATCCAGCCGTGGCTTGGACACGTCGCAGCTCCTGCTCACTGATCCCCAGCGCGGCGGACAGCTCGGGTGCGGTCGGTTGCCGTCCGAGCCGGAGCCTCAGGTCGGACTCAGCCTGTCGCTGCTGGACGCTGAGCTCTTGGAGCCGCCGAGGCGGCCGGACCATCCAGCCGGCGTCGCGGAAGTGACGCTTGATCTCGCCCGAGACGCATACCGTGGCGTAGGCCGGGAAGCAGTCGCCAAGCGACGGGTCGAACCGGTGGGCAGCCTTGACCAAAGCGAGCCGAGCGACCTGGGCCAGGTCGTCGGGCTCGAGCCCGCGTCCGGCGTACCGTCTGGCCCACGAGTCGGCGAGCCGGAGGTGCTCCATCACCAAGGCCTCCGTGGCAGCCCCGTGGACCTCATCGGGTGGTGCGGTGGTGGTGCTCGAAGAGGCCGTCCCATTCACCATGTGGGGCGCGTCCCGGCTGACTCGCCGCGAGGCATCTCACCGTCCGTCGCCAGCGCGCGGAAGGACAGGCGGCGCTGACGCAACGTCTGCAGGATCTCCCGCTCGTGCGCCTCCAGCTGGTCGGCCAGGGCGGTTCCGCATGGTGTCGGGCCCGTCTGAGTCCGCCGTGACGCCAGGGAACGCAGCCGGTCCTCGACGAGGGCCAGGCCGATGACCAGGGCGCGGGTCGACGCCCCCTCCCGACCCGGGCACGCCCGCGCACTGTCGTCGCGGGGGTCATTGCCCGCCCCAGAAGCTCGTATGACGGTCATATCGCCTCCGTGTCCATGAACCAGTGATCATCGCCGGGGGCCGGGGCAACTGTAGCCAACCATAACCCCGAAGTCGGAAAATCTGTACCCCAGGTGAGGAAAACCCCTTCAGGCTGCGCAACCTGCAGTCGCGTCCGCCGTAGGGTTCAGAAGGCGTCGAGGTAGCCGATCACCCGCGTGAAGAGCCCATGCGCGTGCACGAGGTCGGCGGCCGCCTCGCGCGGTGTCCCGGCCAGCCGGTCACCCAGGTGGGTCATCGCCCCTGGGAGCAACGAGACGGCCACGCCCGCGCAGATCCGCGCCGCGTCACGGACGACCTTGGGGTCCAAGCTCCATACCGTCTCGAACCGGCGCCCCGCATCGGAAACGCGGTGCTGACCCGGTCGCTCGGTTCCGACCACGCAGGCAGGATGCACGGCATCGTCACAGACCACCACCCACTCGCGGCGCAGTGGCGCCGACTCGGGCAGAGCCAGCCGGACGGGCCTCTCGCCCGGTGGTGAGTTGCCGGCGAAGTCAGCGAAGACGAACGCCGCGTCGGCCGTCCGACCCAGCTCCTGCCACCGCTCCTGCGACTGGCGGTAGTACCTCTCGTGCTGGAAAGCACCGAACAACAGCGGGCGCTCGGCTCGGGTGCAGCATTCGTCTTCGATCGCGCGGGTCAAGGTGAGCAAGGTCCGTTTGTGCAAGACCTCGGGGTGCAGGCTCGAGTGGCGACTCAGCAGAGCCTGGAACACCGACGGAGCCGGCGCCTCCCCGGACGCGGTCGCGTGGGCGATCGCGACCTCGAGGGCGAGACCGGAGGCTCGCAGCCGCGAGATGTCAGCCACCAGAGCAACATCGGACTCGGTGAACCGGCGGTGACCACTCGGCAACCGGGTCGGCCGGGGCGTCCCGTACCGCGACTCCCACGTACGCAGCGTGGCCGCCGGCACGCCGGTCCGGTCCACCAGATCGCTGATGGAGAGCAGGGGTACCGGTGGTGACGTGGGCGCCGGGGGGCGCGAAGCGTTTCGGCTCACCGCCACCCCGTTTCACCGCCTTGGCCGACACCCACGGCTATGGATGCCCCACCATCATCACGCCGCCGCCGCGGAAAAGCCCGGTGGGACTCGGCCACGCTGGCGGCGCGCGGCCTGCCCGGCACGCCAGAGGTGATGGAGAACCGTTGGTTCAGCTCGATTGAGACGCGACCGATGGTTGTCGACGGCCCGCACGGGTACGTCATGGGCATGGCTGACTCCATTGACATCTCTGACAACCGCGCCCGCTCGTTCGCTGACGCCCTGCAGCGGTTCGAGAAGGACGGCGACGTCGCGTCATTCGCGCAGTTGTTCGCCCCGGATGCCGTGACTCAGCGCTTCGACGCTCGGGGCGAACGGCGCGGTGAGGTCGCGCAGTTCTGGCAGGAGTACCACGACCAGTTCGACTCGATCACCACGACGTTCGCCAACGTGGTCGAGGACAAGGATGCCTTCGCCCTGGAGTGGAGCAGCGACGCCACCCTGGTCAGCGGCCGCGCGATCAGCTACCGCGGGGTGACAGTCGTTGACTTCGAGGGCGGCGACAGCATCACCACCCTCCGCACCTACTACGACTCGGCGCAGTTCAGCGTGGCCCCGGCCGAGAGCAGCTGACGACCTGGCGGAAACGGAGTTCCGGGGCCTCTGACTCCCCTCGGGGCCACACGATGTGGGCACCCCCCGCTATCGTTGCCGCCCAGTGCGATGCGTCGGGAGTACGCGATGAGCAGACGACCAGTAGCCTCTGCTGCTGAGGAGCGCCTCGCGCCGGGCCCGCTGCCTCGGCTGATTCATGGTCTTCCTCGACCCATCGCCAACGTCACGGCCCCGGCCATCGGGCGCGACCTCGACCCGTCACTGGCCGGCGTGCAGTGGGTCGTCGAACGCTACTCGGTCGTATTCGCCGGACGGCTGCTCACCGGCGGCGCCCTAGGCGACCGGTTCGGAGCGCGACGCGTCCTACTGGCTGGGGTATGCGTTCAATCCGGGGCTTCGTTCGGCGGCATGGTCACCTAAGACACTTTGCTAGTGAACGGCGTTCGGCTGCTGGAGGGCACCAGAGCCGCGCTGCTCGTGCCGGGCACGCTGACGCTGCTGCAGCAGGCATACCCGATGCCCGGCCTGCGCGCCCGGGCGTTCGGGCTCTCATCGCAGTCGTCGGCCTCATCCGTGGCCGCAACGAGGTGGGACGCCTTGGATCGGTTAGCGCGGTCGTTCTAGGCTCGTTCACCGTGGGACGCCGATCGGCTTCCTGTTCAACGTCGGTTTCTACGGCATCATCGTCGCCGCGGCGTCTTCTCCCTGCAGCACGACGACCTCAGCCCCGCGATGGCCGGGCTCGCCCTCCTCCCGGCCGCCGCCGTCACCATGGTGGCGGCCGGCCTGGCCGGCCGGCTGGCGCCCCGGTACGGCAACCGTCGCCTCATGCTCCTTTGGCAGTACTTGGCGGCGATGGGGCTTGGCGCTGTGAGCCGTTCCCGGCTCGGGGCCGCCCTACCTCGTCCTGGCGGTGCGGTCAGCGGGTTCATCGCTCAGGTGGGTGAGCGTGGTCTGCAACTCGGTCCAGTACTGGTGCACCTCCTCGCTGTCGTCGCGCGCCTTCTGAAGGCGGGCTGTGAACAGGGCAACATCAACATCACTGAGATGCCACGACAGGCGGTAGAGTCCGACAACGGCCGCTGAATCTGGATGCCTGTGATCTGTTCATATGCCGCTTCCAGCGAACCATCGTGTGTGTCCAGATGCCAGAGATCCCGTTCCGGTGGCGCCTTGCGCGCAGTTCCCCAGTCGCCGAGTCGCCAACCTGCCGGGGTCTCTATAAAGTTGCCGGGATGAGGTTCACCGTGGGTCACAAACCATCGGCTTGCCTCGGCGGCCCTGCCGGCTAGCTCACGACGACGCTCCAGTTGTTGCCGAACGGCGGCGGCATGCCGAGCCAGGAGACGACGGCCTGGCTCGCCGAATGGACCGGGCCCCACTTGCTTTCGAGACACGCTAGAACTCCCATTAGATCGGCCTCCTCGTACAGCCCGCGTGTTGCTGGCTGTGCTTCCGCCGGTACTGGCGCTTCGTGCAGCCTGGCGAGTACCTCGATGACGCTATGACGTTGGCCCTCGTCAAGGCGATGACCGTAGTCGCGCGTCACACCGTCGACGTGGGGATACACCGAGAGGGCATGTCGGCAATCCAGGTGCCGGACCACGTCGCCGTGGGTGGAAGGCATGGGGGCCACGATGAATTCCGCGCCGCTCTGGAACAGAGCACCCGCGGCAGCGAGGGCGGCGCGCAGAGCATCGAAGTGAGCTGACCGCGCATCCTGCTGTCCGGCAAGGTCTACCGTGACGAAAAGCGAGCCCCATTTGACGCTGCCTCCCAGTGGTGGCTGCAAAACCGACTGGGAGGTAACGGGCGGCCATGACGTCGAGGCCCCACTGGCCCCGAAGGCAACGCAAGATCGCCTCATCATCCACACCCTGCGGACGTGTGAGCACGATGGCAGGGTAGATGCTGACGCCCCGCAATGCGGCCACATGATGCCGCTATCCGCACCTATGAGGTGGCCTTCTGCGCCATCCCGCCGCCAGGGGGCGGCTTCCGCCGCGCTCAACACCTCACGACAGACCGGATCGGCTGCAGGTGCCGCGGCGAGCGGGTGTCTGTCGTCGCCCTCGGGCTCGCTATGGGCATACCGGCCCTCATGGTCGTGGATGCCGCATTGCACCTGCTGGGAGCCGTGCCCACCGACCGATGCGTTCCCCACGCGCGGGGTCGAGGATAGGCGCGCCCGTCGCGCCGAGACTGTCCATCTGGGGGTTGCTGTTCGCCCTGTCGTCAAAGCCGGCGTCGGGCCGGCCCCAGTGAATGAGCAGCCTCACATGCCGCAGTACGCAGCGTCGATCTACGAACAGGGTGACCCCGACTGGAGCACCCTCGACACGCCGTTCGACCACACACCATGATCGCTCACACCTGGCCGCCCTGCGCGTGGGGCAGCGCGACGTGCGGGTGACGTTGCCCTACGAGGAGACCGATATCGACCGCGTACTCGCGGTCGATCAGGGTCTGTGTTCGTCGGCCCGGTTTGTCGCCGCGGCGCGACCTAGGTCCCGTGAGGACTAGGGACGTAGGTCGCTGTTCCCCACCTCGCCGGAAACCTAGCCTCAGACGTGTCAAGCCAGAGCTGGCCCGCCGAGCACGTTGAGGGGTCTCGTCGATGGGCACGGGGACGCCAAACGGGGCAGAACGCACGACGCCCCCGCCGCCCGGTGGGGCTCGACGCGAGCGGTCCAAGGGCGCATACCTCAAGGTGGCGACGAGCTCCCCACAAACCCGCCTCCTCGTCGCGGGCGGTGTGGCTCTGGTGGTCGGACTCACCCTCTACCGCCACGTGCTGCCCGACGACTTCGTCGTCTACCGACAGGCGGGCGCCCAGCTGCTGCACGACCCCTCACACCTGTATGCCGAGGGGGCCGGCCTCCCCTTCACCTACCCGCCCGTCGCGGCCGTCATCTTCCTTCCCCTGGCGTTGGTGCCAGGGTGGCTCGGCGCGGCCGTGGTGTTGGCCCTATCGCTGCTGGCGCTGCTTCACTGCGCGTCCATCCTGGCAAGGTGGCTTGGCCTCGGTGACCACTCCTGGGTCGCGATCACGGCAGCCATGTTGGTCACCGAACCAGTGATCTCGACCCTCGCGTACGGGCAGCTCAACCTGGTTCTCACCGCCCTGGTGCTGACCGCCCTTGACCGGCGGGGCCCGGCGGGCGGGATCTGGCTGGGGCTGGCGGCGGCTGTCAAGCTGACCCCTGCGGTCTTCCTCGCGCCGTTGCTGTTCCTGGGATCGAGGCGCCGTTGCGCGGTCGCTGCTTCTGCCGGCCTGCTCGCGACGGGAGTCGGCTTCGTCGTGCTCCCGGCCCAGTCGTTGGACTACTGGGGGTCGACCCTCCTGCGCGTCGACCGCATCGGCGGGGTGGCCTATGCCGGCAACCAGTCCCTCAACGGGCTGATGTGGCGTGTGCTCGGCCCGGGAGGCTCGGCCGGTATGTGGTGGGTCGGCGTCCTCGCCATCCTGGCCGTGGTCTTGGTCGTGAGCTCCCGGACCACGTCGATGGCGGTCGCCGCCTCGGCCGCCGCTCTAGGGGGTCTGCTGGTCTCACCGATCTCGTGGACCCACCACTGGGTCATGGCTGGACCGGTCGCCATCCTGGTCTGGCGGCTGCGGGTGCCGTTTTGGTCCTGGCTGCTCGCCTCGGGCTGGGCCGGCGCCTTGTTGACGTGGGTCGTCTGGTGGAACACCCTGGCGGCCCAGCACGCCAGTGCTGCCGCCCGGCCTCCGTTGCTCCTGGACAACGGGTACGTCTGTCTCGGCGCCGCCTCGCTGGTCTTCCTGCTCGTGCAGACCTGCCGGGACGGCAGCCCGCTCTCCGACGCGCGACCTGACGGTCTTCGCTGACGTCGGTACCGTCGCGGCCTCGGCCACTGAGGGTCCGGGCCTGGGTGCCTCCCTGGACGGCGGTGCCTCCCATGGCACGCAACGCCCAGCGGCGGCGGGCTGCCGGGTGGGACAACCGGAGACGGCGGCGAGCTAGCCTCCCCGCCGTGAGGGCGACAACTGCTCCCCCGCCACCGTGGGCCTCCCCCAGCGCGATCGAGCCCCTCGGAAACCGCCACCTGTCTTCTGCCAGGAGTCGCCGACGGAAGGCAGGGTCGCGGGCGTGTCGGCTCGCCGCGAGTTCGAGCGTCGACGGTAGACGTGAACAGTCCGTCCACACCCGGCACCCCGCCTCGGCGGGATAATTTGGCCGTCTTACGAGCCCCCAAGCACGGGGCCTAAGACATCGGTTCGCGAGGCGCGCAAGCTCTCGGCCAGCGTCTCGACGCCTTCTCAGGCCGCTCGGTGCGCGTTTGACGACCGGTGCACCCCCCGACTCGGGCGCACATCGCGCATCGCCACCTGCCCTGCGGGAGTCTTCGTCAACGCCATGCGGTGCAGGGGGCGGCCCCACCCACTAGTCGACAGCGGTCTGTTCCGCGAACGCACCGAGAGTCTCATTGCACGACAGCCGGGACTGCGCAAAGCCCGGTCGATGGCGTCCTCAAGCAGGTCGACCTGGTGCGCACCGCTGCGGGCGACTCCGCGTCGGTGCGCGAGGTTCCTCTTGTCATCGCGGCCGACTCGCACCACATTGTTGGCCCGCTCGACACCCGAGGTGTCCGTTTGGATCGACCGCTCTTGCCGAGAGTCGGATGTTGCGCGACACGGCGGCGAGCCAACTCCTGTCGCCATGAGCGATGCTGGCGCCGCCCACCCCGAACGTGCCCCACCGGCCCAGATAGGGCGTGGTGGTTGGGACGGAGCTGCCCTTCGTCCCCCCGCGGGCAACGACGATCTGCGCACGGTGCATGCGGTCAACCCGTCGGTGCCTAGGTCGGACATCTCGAGGGCGGCCTGTAGGGCCGTTGCGAGCTGCGCTTGTCGCCACCAGCGCACCGCCTTGAGCCTTGAGGAATGCCGGCCGCCAGTTGTGGTCGTCGTAGGTCCGGCCCGGGGGCTTGCACCGATCAGCGGTGGGCTTGTCGGCCGCGGTAGTCGCGGATTGTTCCGGTCCGTGTTCCTGGCGTCCGAGGTTCGTTGGGTTGACCCTTTCGGTGTCGGGCGGCATCGGGCCGCCCAACAACGATGGAGGTGTGTGATGGCTCTGGCGATGCTGGCGGAGATCCCGGATCTGACCCCGGAGGAGTACGAGTCAGTGGTCCGGAAGGTGAACAAGGAGGGGTCCCCGGCCGGTGCGTTGTTCCATGCCGGCGGCCCGATCGAGGGTGGCTACCGGGTGGTGGAGGTGTGGGAGTCCCGGGAAGCAGCCGACGCCTTCTACGGGTCCGACCTATACCGGGAGGCGACGGCGGCGGCGCCCACTCAGCCCACGATCGTCATGACGTGGGCCATATCGGGAGTGGACCAGGGGTCGGGCTGGCACCCCACGGGGTGACATGGCCGCGGTCCTCCCGTAACCGAGGGCCCGCGTGGCGCGGCGGGCCGGATCGATACGGCCGGGGTTCGGCGTGGGCCAACCGGTCCAGGCTTCGTTTACGACGGGGTGCCCCGTCGGCGAGTGGGGCCTCTCACTCTGGCAGCCGCTGGCGTGGGCGCCTGCGCCCGATCTGCATGAAGGCCCGGTTGCGGAGGCGGAGCGTCGGCGAGGGCGGCCTCCCAGTATCGGTGCCCTGGCGGTGGTCCTGCGGGGTCGGCCGTACCCTAGTTCTTCCGTCCGGCGGCGAGGCGGTGACCGGTGTCAGCGGTCTGGCCGGTTGGACCGTCCTTCTGATGGTGCGTGGCAGCGCCGCGTGCGGGGGGTTGGCGGGAAGGGACGCCGCGGGGGGCGCATCTGTCAGGACGGTTAAGCCGGCCCGGCTGCGGCTGTCGGCACTGTGGACGGGGTGGGCTGGTCGAGGCCGGCGGGCGGGCGCGAGAGGTCGCAGCTGCCGACTCGCAAAGGCCATTGTTGCAGGGACGGGTGGCCGTGCGGCACAAGTCGGTGTCGGAGCCGGAGAGGCCTCCCAAGGTCGGACCACCGTCGCGTTGAGTGAGACCGCGGTAAGACAGGTGTAACGATGTCGAGGAGGTGGCAGTGAGCATTCCGTCTGATTCGTTTGGGGCGTTGCTGCGGCAGGCGAGGCTGGCGGCTGCCTTGACTCAGGAGGACCTGGCGGAGCGGGCTGGGCTGACGGACCGAGGGATTCGTTACCTGGAGCGGGGGTTGCGCCGGCCTAACCGGGATACGGTGCCGCGGCTGGTGCAGGCACTGGGTCTGTCGGGCCAAGAGCGAGCCGCGTTTGTCGCCGCGGCGCATCCCGCCCCGGCCAAGGCCGCTCGGGCGCTGGGGCCGCTTCGGGTGCCGCCCTACCTTCTGGTCGGGCGGGAGCGGGACGTCAGCAGCCTCCACGAACGGCTGCTCGAGCCGGGGGCCCGGCTGTTGACGTTGACCGGTCCGGGTGGGGTGGGCAAGACCAGTCTGGCGCTGGTCGCGGCGGCGGACGTGAAGACCTCGTTTCCGGGTGGGGTCACCTGGGTGTCCTTGGCGTCGCTGGCCGATCCGGCGTTGCTGCCGACGGTGGTCGCTCACCGGCTGGGTCTGACCCAGATCAGTGGCACGCCGGTCCCGGAGCTGTTTCGTGCCGCTCTTGGCGAGCAGTCCACGCTGCTCGTGTTGGACAACCTGGAGCATCTCGATGCCGCCGGCTTCGTCTCAGACCTTTTGGCGGCGTGCCCGCAGCTGACTGTGCTGGCCACCAGCCGGTCGCCGCTCGGGATCCGGGCCGAGCGAGAGTTCCCGGTGCTGCCGCTGCCGACGCCGCCGGACCTGCCAGGACTGCCGGTCCACGCCGTGGCGGCCAGCGCCTCGGTCGACCTGTTCCTGCGCCGGGCGCAGGCGGTCCAGCCGGGGTTCCTGCTGACCGAAGCGAATGCGGAGGCGGTCGCCGCGGTCTGCCGGTGTCTGGACGGGCTGCCACTGGCCA